>JAAZVG010000164.1 GCA_018623655.1 Flavobacteriaceae bacterium | reverse complement strand
TAAAAAAGGAATCTCGGCCGAAGTAATCAATATTCATACGATTAAGCCCCTCGATGAGGAAGCTATTTTAAAATCGATTGCTAAAACGGGAT
Organism: Flavobacteriaceae bacterium; assembly: GCA_018623655.1. GTDB lineage: Bacteria > Bacteroidota > Bacteroidia > Flavobacteriales > Flavobacteriaceae > UBA3478. Next base: position 3,103 of record JAAZVG010000164.1, on the reverse strand, counting down.
GCTTGGTAAGTTGTGAAGAGCATAACTACCTTGGAGGTCTCGGTGAGAGCATCTCTAGAGAACTTGTTGAAAATCATCCTGTACCCCAAGAGTTTGTGGCAACCCAAGATACATTCGGAGAAAGTGGAACCCCTGCACAATTAATGAAAAAATATGGACTTGATTCAAATGCCATTGTCGCAGCTGCTGAGAAAGTACTTCAAAGAAAATAACACCTTATTATGAAGAAAATCCTATTAACTGCGCTACTAGCATTCAGTATTACACTAAGTTTCGCTCAAGAAGAAAACTCTTGGGGAATTAAGGGTGGATTGAATTATAATTCAAATGGAGATCTACTCAACGAAGCTAGCGGAATCAAAGAAGACCCGAAATCAAATACAGGGTTTCACTTTGGTTTTTATAAGAAGGTACAGGTTTTAGGCTTCTTTTTGCGCCCAGAGCTCGTTTATACAGAAACCACTGCTGATTACAATGGTCAAGAGTTAAGCTTGTCGAAAATCGATCTTCCTTTTAATCTTGGCTCTGGTTTTATTGGACCAACCTATATTTTTGCAGGACCGAGCTTTCAATATATTTTAAACGGAGAATTTGATGGTATTGATGCCCAAAGCGGTTTAAAAGATATTACGCTTGGAGCAAACTTTGGCATTGGTCTAAAACTTAATAAGCTTGCGCTCGATCTGCGTTATGAAAGAGGACTTAACGAGAAAGAAACTCGTTTTGTGCAACAAAGTGTCAGTGACGGAGTTAATATCGATCTAAGACCTAGTCAACTGATTCTAAGTCTTTTTATCGAACTATAAACTAATCGTCACAATCATCTCCGTCCCCATCGTTATCGGCATCGTAATAACTTGATGCGTCGTGTGGATCTAACCCCAGAGAAATCTCACATTTCGTTGGTGTACCATCACCATCGTCGTCAGCATCTAGAAAATCGTTGGCAACAGGAAGTCGATTCTCATTTTCATAATCCTCATCGGTGTTATCATCGTAAAGATATCCATTCCCATTTCGATCTTCGAGGATAGACATGATCCCATCCCCATCGTGATCAGTTGCTAGTACCTCAATAAGGGTGATCTCAAAGAAAATTGATCCGTATTGTGGTATATCTGCAGTTATCGTGTTGTATGAAGCCATTGCCGAGGGAAAGAAAATAAACCCATGACCAGGATTTATAGCGGTAAACGTTCCATCCAAATTCTCCTCTACTCCTTCGGAAGCTTTAAAGAATGGTACTCCTTCTGCAAACCCTCTAAAACCTTGGAAAGGGGCCTGAATTGTTGCTAAATCAAACCAGGAGCCTCCTTGCTTCACCTCATCGAAAATACTGAGGTCTAAATTTCGTCCTGTATACTGAACATATACCGAATCAGCTACACTAGGTCGATTACCAACCCCTGGATTCACAGTGAAGTAGTACAAATTATGAGGAACTCCATTTTCAATTTCATCTGTGGTGTAATCTGCTTCATCTAAATCAAATTCAGAAGGACGGATATGAATTGAAGTAGTACCCAAACGAGAATCATTCCATAGCGAGATGTCGCCGTCTACGACCTCTGAAATTGAACCTTCTCGATACGTGTGCCCTTTTAAGAAATTGACCAAATCCTCATCGTTTACTGCTCTTACAGAATCGAGCTTTGCAGGAGGAACAGAGACCACTCCAGATAAAGGATTGTCCTTTTTACAGGAGACTAAAAATGCAATAACAAATAATAAAAGAAGTTTACGAAGCATCGAACCTTGAATAATTGAAGCGGCAAGATACAATTTTCCCCTATTTTTGTTAAAGAGACTTAACACCTTTTAACAAAGTGCGAATCGACAAATATTTATGGGCGACTAGATACTATAAGACTCGGTCTTTGGGAACAAATGCTTGTAAGAATGGTAAAATTCACATTAATGAACAGCCTGCTAAACCCTCGAAGGAAGTTTATCCAGGGGATCGTATTCGTGTTAGAATTGATCAAATTAATTATGAAATAGAAGTTCTCGACCTGCCTAAAAGCCGAGTTGGAGCCAAATTAGTTGATCAATATCGAAAAGACTACACCCCGAAAGAAGCCTTTGAACACCGAGAATTCGCAAAACTTTCACAAGAATATTACCGTCAAAAAGGGGAAGGACGTCCGACAAAAAAAGATCGTCGTTCTCTAGAAGCATATACCGCAGAGTCCGAATGAAAGAAATTATCCTTGATCATCAAAAAATTGCGCATACGATACGCCGAATTGCCTTTCAAATTTTAGAAACCTACTCGGATGAATCTGAAATTATTATTGCTGGTATTCAAGGGTCTGGTGCTTTACTAGCGGAAAAAATAGCAGAGGAACTCAATAAAATTGATCAAATAAGCATCAAGGTGGTCTCTGTAGCCGTAGAAAAACGCAATCCTGGAAGTAATGTACCTGAATTAAATATAGAAACTTCACACTTAAATGATAAGGCGGTTGTTCTAGTTGACGACGTGCTCAATTCAGGAGCTACTTTAATGCACGGATGTTTACCTTTTCTAAATGCAGGAGTCAAAAAATTAAAGACTGCTGTTTTAGTAAATCGAAATCACAAAAAATTTCCCATTAAGGCAGATTTCAAAGGAATTTCATTATCTACCTCTTCGTTCGAACATATCGAAGTAGTGTTTGAGAAGAATAACGATAGAGCCTTCTTAAAGTAGTGCCGTGATTCTTTCGGTAATTTCAGCGACTGATTTTTCATCTATTTCTACAATTTGGTCAGCCTGTGAATAAAAGTTATTACGTTCAAATAAATGCTTACCAATAAACTCGGGTAGATTCTGCTTCCCTATCGATCGAATAAGTGGACGCTTGTTCTTTTCATCAATCAGCCGTGCGGCAAGGGTCTTAATGGAGGCCTTCAAGTAAAAAACTTTTGCATTTGACGACTTCATAAGCATAAAATTATCCCCATAACACGGGGTACCCCCACCGGTAGACAGAATCATTTGCTCCTTTTCAGTAATAATTTTGTGTAATACCTGACGTTCCAATCGTCTGAATTTTAATTCTCCAAAAGTTTCAAAAAAATCACTAATGGATACACCTATTTCACGCTCAATAGTGTCATC
>JAAZVG010000163.1 GCA_018623655.1 Flavobacteriaceae bacterium | reverse complement strand
TTATCAAAAAGATTATAGGTTACCCCTGCGTTTACTAGGTAAGGAGACTGCCCTTGCAATTGTCGAGTGGTGTCAATTTTACGATCACCTGCCACTGACTTTCTAGCCTCCAATTCGTTTTGAGACATTTCAAGTTCTGAGACAATAATAGATGTGTTCAGATTGTAAGATAATCTGTAGAAATCATTAGAATAAATCGAATTTCTCATTTCTAATTCAACTCCGTAAACAATTGCCTCCTGGGTATTTCTCGCAACCAATGTATTTGGTGTAGTAACATCGTAATAGTTGATTTCAATAGGATCTGTAAACTGTTTATAGAAAGCACTCAAAGCCATAAAGCGATTTTCTTCACCATAATGTTCCCATCTCAAATCATAATTATTTACATAAGTAGGTACAAGATCGATGTTACCGACAAAGAATCGCTCTGTAATTGGATCATAAATGTTAGCCGCTGAATTCTCCTTAAAGCTAGGTCGGGCTGTTGTCATGGAATAAGACGCTCTAATATTGGTTTCTTCATTCACAGAATATATAAGGTTTGCAGAAGGATAAATGTCTGCCACATCAATGAATTCACTATCTCTATAAATTTCTCCTGAAATAGCTTGTCCTGAGTATAAGACATTGTATGACTCATAACGAACTCCTAGGATTGATTTCAATTTCTCTGATAAGCGTAATTCAGTCGACAAGTACCCCCCAATCGCAGTATTCTCAGCTTCATACTGATTCGTTGGCTGGTAATCTCCAATAACAAATGACCCAGTTCCTTTAGCTGAATTCCAGATAAAATTAGGATTCAGAATATTATTATAATCTCCCTGAAGGTCAAGTGAAGAACCTCGATAGCCAATAGAAAATACGTCTGTTCCAAAATCACGGCTTTTATTATTGTAAGTGAAACCGATTTTAAGATTATTTCCTTCTGAACCGAAAAGATTGAAGCTGTATTTTAAATCTGCCTTAGCAGAAAGACCAAACTCTTCAAGATCTCTCCATAAGCGAAGAGGAAGTGCAGATGATGCATTGTCAATAATTCGAGCTCCATTTGGAAGTACATTAAATACTGATTTTCTAAAATCAATATCTCGAACTTTGACTACGGAGGGAGCAACTTTCCAGTCAAAAGAAAGTTTATCTCCTAAACGGTAAATACCTGAGAAAGGAACGGTTAAAATTTCTCTTTGCGTATGAGTCATGGTGTTGGTAACCCCTGAATAAGGATTTTCAATATAATCTTCAATTATCCCATCAAAACCGTTACTTTCTCCACTTCGAATGGCTAGGACAGTGGCTTTATGCTTAAAATTTCCTGTCTTCAGTGAAACCCCAAATAGCCCACTGGCAATTGCCTGAATAGAACCTAATTCACCCTCTTGTGCATCAAACTCTTGTTGGGCTCCGTTACGTACCGCCACACTTCGATTAATTGTATTTTGATAATAGTCAGAGTCGTATTTGTAATTCATTGAAGCAATGTAGCCTACAGCAACCTTATCGCTAATGTTGTACTGATTCGAAGCCGTACCTCCTATGCTAAAGTCAAGCAGGTTGTTTTCTCTACTCACCCCCATCTGACGCGTAAAAGCATTAGTACTAGAAACCAAAACCTGTTCTTGTAAATTGTTTACAATATTCACAGGTCTTGGAAAGTTAATAATAGAAGGGAATGGAAGATCATTAGCACCCGAATCAAATGATAGACCATTCAATGAATAGTCTGGCAACCCTGGAGCATCCTGAAAATTGGTTGCCGAGTTGTATCCTGTAGAAATAGAAAACGTATACTCAGGTAGTGTAGAAAAATCTTTCAATAGCACATCAACCAATCCACCAGTAAAGTCCGCAGGTAAGTCAGAACTTGCAGATTTACTAACCAATAAATTGTCTAAAAGATTCGTCGGGAAAACATCTAGTTGTAAGGTATTACGATCAGGATCTAAGCCCGGAACCTCAAGACCACCTAAAAGTGTCTTTGAGTAACGATCTCCCAAACCTCGAACATAAACGAATTTTCCACCTTGAACCGAAACACCGGGAATACGTTTAATAGCCGTAGCTACGTTTCCGTCACCCGATTTTTTCATGGTCTGAGCCGAGAGACCGTCAAGCATAGTGACTGCACCCTTTTGAATCGCAAGAACCGAAGCTTCACTATTTTTACGTACCGTTGTAGTCACCACTACTTCTTCAAGAGCGTTCGCCAATGGATTTAGAACAATACTAACCTCGACCTCATCTCCCTCTTTGGTTTTAATCTCGTTTATAACCTTGGTTTCATAACCTAGATAAGAAAATTCAATCTCATAAGGACCAGGGCCATTCACTTCGAAAACGTATTTTCCCTCAAAATCGGTGATAGCTCCTGAAACCGTTTCAGTCGAGCCTTGTTCACGCAATACGACGTTTGCAAAAGCTAGAGGTTCATTAAAATCTCCATCGATGACCGTACCTGTAATTACAGACTGACCGAAGCTAAGTGAAGTGATAAAGATTACAAAAAGAAAGAAATTTTTCATAAGGATATAAATTGAAAAAATAGCCCCGGTAAAGCAGGGCTATTTACTTGACTTAATAGTAAGTCGATTGGGTTTAATTGAAGAATTGTGTCCAAGCAAATACTGTTTCATCAGCACCTTTTCCTGTAGGGCGCGTTGAACTAACAGAAATCCAAGTAGCAGAAGCTTCTTCTACTTGACCGGCGACTACATCTGTTTTAGAATCAGAAGTAACTGCTACAAAATCTCTGAAGTTTAATTTTCCTTCAACTGCTGCAGTGCCCGCTCCGTCATAAGTGTCAGCATCAATACCACCTAAGGTTGATCCTGTTGGGAAGTCAACAAATACTACGTTATCATTGAATCCTGTAGCATCTGATTTCCAGTTACCAAAGGTGTCAAATTTAGCTGCATCAGCACGTCCGTAAACCGACACATTTTGAAGCGTATATTCCCCAACGATTGCGTCATTTGGCTCTTCAGTACCGTCAATTTCGAAAGCAGTATCTGAGCCTGAACCAAGGATAACAACTGCATTTGAAATAGTACCAGCATAAGCCTGGTCTAAATCGATTCCGTCGTCATCAAAATTTGCAATTACTATGTTGGTAACGTTTACTGCACCACCGAAGATTTCAATTCCGTCATCTTCAGAGCCGATAAGTTCTATGTTCTCAATAGTTGTTCCTGAACCTAC
>JAAZVG010000162.1 GCA_018623655.1 Flavobacteriaceae bacterium | reverse complement strand
TGCACCAGGTCAATGGGAATTCCAAATTTTCGCTAAAGGAGCGAAAGAAGCAGGAGATCAAATTTGGGTAGCGCGTTACCTTTTAAATAGAATCACCGAAAAATACGGATACTATATTGATCTTCATCCAAAACCTGTTAAAGGTGACTGGAACGGCTCTGGTATGCACGCAAACTTTTCAAACACCGCGCTTAGAACAGCTGGTAATCGTGAAACTTACGAGAAAATCTGTGAGGCATTCCGTCCAGTGGCTAAAAATCACATTGCGGTATATGGTGCATATAACAATCAACGTCTTACAGGACTTCACGAAACTCAGTCAATCGATGAGTTCTCTTATGGAGTATCTGACCGCGGAGCTTCAATCCGTATTCCAATCGCTACAGTTGAAAATGGTTGGAAAGGTTGGTTAGAGGATCGTCGTCCGGCCTCGAATGCTAATCCTTATGAGGTTGCAGGAATCATTATTAAAACCGTAAAATCTGCTGCTGTATAATCTACAGTATTCATTCAATACAAAGGCCACCCAATGGGTGGCCTTTTTTTATCTATAAAATTCTAATCAGAGGATTACTTTGTACACGAAAGCGGCGTATATAGCTAAAAGAACAAGACCTTCTTTCCAACAGAGTTTCATTCTATTCGGAGCAAACACTAAAGGAAAAAGAATAAAAGAAATAAAGGTCATAAAGAATAAGTCGTTGGTGATGAATCCCTGATCGATAACCTTAATCGGACTTACTATCGCAGTGATGCCCAATACTGACATAATATTGAATATGTTTGATCCTATTAGGTTACCCAGTGATATCGCTTTTTCTTTTTTGACAATCGCTATAATTGAAGCGGCCAATTCAGGAATACTTGTTCCAATAGAAACAACCGTAATTCCAATTACCCTGTCACTCACACCCAAGTCTTCTGCTATGTTTACCGCAGCTTTTATAAGCCATTCAGATCCAAGCCACAGCCCCACTCCCCCAGCAACCAGATAAAACAGGGTTAGAGGTATCGATAATAACTCATCGTCCTCAGGCAATTCATCTACTACAGCAGGTTCTGATTGCATTCTTAATAACCACCACAAAAAGCTAATCATTGCAACCACTAAAACAACACCTTCTATTCGCGATAATATTCCGTCAAAGTAGAGAAAACCCAATAATAGTAGGGTTGCCGTCATCATTACTGGCCAATTTATTTTGTAGAAAGACGAAGTAACATTCATAGCGCCAAACAATAGTGTGACTCCTAATACTAGGCCTATATTCGCTGCGTTGGAGCCCACAACATTACCCAAGGCTAAATCAGGATTACCTGAAAGGGCAGCCTTTAGACTTACAACCAGCTCAGGTAAAGAGGTCGCGAAAGAAACCACAGTCATACCAACGATAATCTTTGGAATAGATAGCTTAAGCGAAATAGAAACCGATGATTTAAGTAAAGCGTTTCCACCGAAAATTAGAAGGACTAACCCACCTAGCAACAAAAGAATTTGCATCATAGCTCAAAGATAGTTTTCTTCGCCTTATCTTGTTTCATCAGAATTAAACAGATTGAAAAAGAATTTCTTCAAAATACTCGCTACGTTAAACCGCCTTCTACTCCCTTCACTCAGTAAACGCAGAGTCGATTTAGCCATGGCTACAAAATCTCAAAAGCTTCTAATCGCTTACCGTTATTATATCACAACAAGAGCTGTCGATAAGGCATAAAATGTAACGGAGTAAACAGACTGTTGAAAATCAATAAAGCCTTTGGCAATTTGATAATATCAGCTATATTTGCACCCCACATTCGGCCTCGTGGCGCAACTGAATAGCGCATCTGATTACGGCTCAGAAGGTTGCAGGTTTGAATCCTGCCGAGGTCACTTAAGAATCAAGAAGGGTTAACTACGGTTAGCCTTTTTTTTATGCAACTAATCAGCATTTTGTATCAAGCAAATGGCAAACCAGTTCTTCAATAATTTCATATTTAAGAACATGACAAAAACCCTCCCAAGCGGAGGGTTTTTCATTTAAATACTTATTCCACAGCACAAAAGTATTTATAGAACCTACGCTAGCTATATGTTTTGTAACTTGTTGTTACAATTTTTGCTATGAAAAAATTATTATCACTTCTTGTGCTTATCCTAACTATGTCTTGTAGTAAAGGTGAGCGTATAGAATCCCCACCATCAATCACCTTTCAGAATTCTGGTAAAATTTACTTTGAAAATGGCACCTGTAAATGTCCGGAGGCCGCTATCGGTGATCAGGATAAAATTGATGGTATCGTATATACTGCTGTGAATAACACTTCGATTCGCACTGAAATTAATAAGGGAAATATCTACCTATGCACAACGCTCGTGACCGATATGTCAGGAACATCAAACCCTTTAGCTAACTTTTTTAATGATAACACTTTCAATGGAGATATTGGTTTTTGGGATGTATCTAATGTGACCAATATGGATGGTATGTTTTATAATGCAGAATCTTTTAATCGAGACATTAGCAATTGGAATACTTCTAAGGTCGAGAATATGGGAAGTGTTTTTAAAAATGCTTCTTCATTTAACCAAGACATCAGTAATTGGAATACATCAAAAGTTACCAAAATGCTTGATTTATTCGCACTTGCTAAAGCCTTTAATAAGGACATTGGCTCTTGGGACACCTCAAATGCAACGAATATGGATGGTATGTTTAGAGAAGCCATTTTGTTTAATCAGGATTTATCCGCGTGGTGCGTACAAAACATCACTTCTTTACCTGAAAATTTCGCCTCAGAATCGGGATTAAATGATGACAATTACCCAGTCTGGGGAACCTGTCCATAAAGCATAGATTTAACCCTTTATATATAGAATGTAATCAAAGCCCAACCACAAAATAATTATAGTGATAGCTAAACCAATGTATGCTAAGCGATTATGACTGGGTTGTTTTCTCATAGACTGTAAGATTATCACTAGAGCTATTCTAAGAAGCCCTAATGCTTTTATATTGTTCATCGGTACCAATCTTAGGATAGGTAAATACTGATTTGGTAGAGAGGAACTTATCCCTATATATTCAAGTAATAAATGGAATAGCAATAATAATTCTGATCAGCCCTATACATAGCTTATATTCAAAGGATATATCCCCTATCCCCCTCAATTAAAAAAAGAATACCCACCACAAAGACTAAACAGTATTGACTTGAGGCATTGGTTGGA
>JAAZVG010000042.1 GCA_018623655.1 Flavobacteriaceae bacterium | reverse complement strand
TTCCCTGAATTTTATAAGGAATTAAACTCGAGATATACGCTATCAAAAACCGATTTCAGACTCGTTGCCTATATTAAAATGAATAAGAGTAATAATGAAATAGCCCAGATATCAGGTATTTCATTACGAACTGTTCAAAGTCAAAGATATAGGCTAGCTAAAAAACTTAACCTTCCTAAAGGCCAAGACTTAAATACATTCATATTCAGTATCTGAAAAAGAATTTTTCACATATCATTTTCTCTGCAGTGAAAGTATTAATGCAGTAAAAATGAAGTAACCTCAATTTTTATTTCTACGCAGATCAGTAGTAATTTTAGTTACTTAATATCTTGTAATAGCATATTTCTACAAAGAAATACATCGTTCATTGATTGTTAAGTTAATTAGATCATAAGCCTGTTCTATTGGACAGGCTTATTTCTTTATTACCATTTGTTAGATACTATACTTTTATATAAAGCATCAATCAACGGATAATTCTAGAAAAACGGAGAGAGCATATTAACCCAATCACTGAAAATCCTAAAAGATAAATGAAGATGTATTGGTGCCCGAGTAAACCTGGAAATTGATCAAGGTAATACCCCATTAGAGGTCCTGCAAATATATCTGGAGTATAGCCTGTAAGAGATATGATTCCAACCGCTGTTCCTGTTAATGACAACGAAATCTTTCCCTCTTGCATCGCAGCGAAATAAAGCGCTCTTATTGCATAAGTCCCAATAGCTAAGACTACTATTGAAATCAAAAAAAACAGGTTTAAATGAGATTTAATCATCCCGGTGGCAAACAGTGCTGATCCAAAAAGCATTATTATAAATCCGATAATGATCCATGATATACTGCTTTTTGAACGATCGGCTAAAAAGCCAAAAAGCACACATGCAATAGGTCTCAGATATAATTGAAGCGAACCAATATTTGCCGAGTCTATTTCATTATAATTCATTACCTCAGAGGCATACAAAGAGTAAATATCTGTGACCTTATAACCAAAATAAGCACATAGAATAATAATCATTAAGAGCCATACAGATTCCAATTTAAGCACTTTCCGAATTGCGGTTAAGGAATAGATTGAAGAATTAAAGACCTTTTTTTCATCAGGTTTTACGTTCAGAAAAAAGTAAACTAAAACACTTGCAAGGGCAACAATCAAAGAGGAAAATAATATCACATATCTAAACGCATTTTGGCGCTCTTCTATACTATTCAATTGCACATCAGATTCGATAAAAAAAGAGTAAATAAAAACAGCTAACGTTCCCATAACTCCTGCAACTAGTCCCCTACCTCCATCAAGAAATCCAAATGCCTGTCCTTGATTTTTATTACCACCCCATATACGAGTAGCCTTAATCATTGCACTCCAGAAAAGAAATACAGAAGTAAAACCCCAATATCCATAAATGATTTGCATAATCAATAAGGAAGGAAAAGTGGCAATAACAAGACCTCCCAATGAAGTTAAAAGCAAGGAAATTGCAATCAATTTACCCGGTAAAAATCGATCAGCTAATGAACCTCCAAAAATATAAGAGAAAAGAGCTACCGTTCCGTAAACTGAAAACAAACTCCCTAGCTCCGTATTTGTCAAGTTAAATACATCTAAGAAAGTAGGTCGAAAAACTCTAGATAAGAAATAAGGAAGAATAAAGACTAATTCACCAGATATGATGAGCAGTAGAATACTGAGAAAAGAACCTTTACTCGATGTAGTTTCTCTAAAACTCATTTTTATTAAAATACTTTTTAGCAATACCAAACACGATGAAGGCTACCCAAAGTAAATATTGCCCGATGTCTGAAGGGAACTTAGCTTCTTTAATTAAATCTGTTTTCCCTACCTCTTGTAACTTATCATTCACGGCTAATAAGGTGTTATATGAGTGATAATCACTAATTGCGGTTAATATAATCATTATTAAACCACCCCAAATGAATAGTGTTGAACTTGTTTTCATAATGAATTCATTGTTTATAAATTGTTTATTGCAATTAAATTATTACTTTAAGGTAGAATTAAAAAAAACTATTCAAATTCTAATTTAAACCCAAAAAAACAATGAGTATAAAAAGAGGAAGTCTAGGTTTTCATGTGTCATTTGTTGTACCAAATGATGCCACAGAAAGAATGGATCAGTTTATTGCAACACACGAACAATTTATGCGTGAAACCCATCACCTATCTGGTGATCAAGAGCCTGTTATTTTGTCTTATTCTGTATTTAAATCTCCAGAATTCAATAATCCCTTTGATCCAAATAGTGGTGAAACAGGAAATACACTTTATGGTTTGACTGAAATATATAATGGGCCTGAGGGTGTTCAAGCACACATGACCCTGGGTCAACAACGAGAAGCCATGTTTACAGAATTAGTAAGTTTAACTAATACGTATTGTGTTGCAGGAATTCTTGGAGCTTCTGTGGTAGCAGCGATGGAATAATCGAATACAATAAATTTCTAATCTATTATCAATGAAAAAATTAATCCTTATTCTCGCTCTAATTTGTATTTCTTGTACAGAGAAGAGCGTCTCTAGTGTAAGTAATGAGTGTAATGAAAAACCAGAATATTTTCTTTTACGTCCAGAAGTTGAAAAAGCTTTTGGGTACTCTCATGCGGTCAAAATATGTAACCAAATCAAAATATCTGGCGCGGTAAGTATGGATGCTAATGCTAATCCAACAGCGATAGGTGACATGGAGCAACAAATGAAGAATTGTTATGAAGACCTGGGAAAGATTTTAGAGCATTTCGGTGCTTCATTCGAAGACGTAGTGGTTGAAAATATCTTTACCACCAACATGCCCAAGTTCTTGGAGGTAGCAGGTTACCGAAATCAAATTTATAAAAACAACTTTCCTACCGGGTCATGGTTAGGAGTAAAAGAATTAGCTTTTCCTGAGTTCTTGATTGAAATTGAGTTAGAAGTACATATAGATTAAGACCCGTCTGTACTTTGATTCTTTATTCAATTTTATATGCCAATATAAAAATTTACAAAACACGAATAAAAAAAGCCACCAATTTACGGTGGCTTTTTGTTTGATAAGGTATCTCCTTGTTAGTTACATTGGACGCATCCACTGAACTACTCTGTTAACTTTTTTATTTTCTACATGAATTCTCTCAAAATAATGCGCTGAGGTTGAACTTCCATCTTTATGTGTAATTACTTCTGTAAAATTAATTTCTACTACTGTATAATTTTTTGAACCTTCAACAGCTAAAGGAGTTACATTAACCACTGTTCTTTCAATAGACTCGAAGGTTGATTGTCTCTCATTGATGAAATCAGTATTAGATGCATCCACATCGAATACGCCAGCTAAATCACCTGGATGGAACTTAATAACATCCTCACTTAACGAAACCATTTTCTCAGGCTCAAGTTGCTCATAGGCATAAAAAAAGTCCATTGCAATTTTAAGATCACTGTCATCACCAATCACAGCTTTTTTACTTGTACCATCAGAATTAAAAATTCCATCACTCAAGTGCCATATGCCACCAGACTTTGGTGATTCATTCGTCGATTTTGTGCCACAGCTAATTAAAGTCAAGCCTAACACGAAAAGGATTAATTGTTTCATAATTTGAAATGTTTAGTTTGGTATAATTAAATATTGTTTATTGCAACTAAATATATTATTTATATCTTAACCTTACAAACAACCCTTAAACATGAAAAACCTTCTCATTTTAGTAATTACACTACAATTATTTTCTTGTGTAAACAGTTCTCATACAAAAGAATTTGATACCAATACAGCATTAGCTAAGGCCTATTTTCAGCTTCACGAAGAAGAGAATGCTGAGGCTATGTTTGAATTTTTACATCCTGATATGCAGTGGCATCTACCTGGTTACGGATCAGAATTGGGGAATATACAAGACATAAAAAATGCGATACTCGGATACCATAATGAATTCGAGGATATCCAATTCACCGCAGATTATTGGTTGCCAGGAGTAGACACAGAAACAGGTGTACCTGACGGAAGCACAAGAGTATATGGAACATGGAATGCTATTCATTCTAACACAGGAAAAAAAGTTACTCTAACCGCTTACCATTCTTTCGAGTTTAAGGATGGAAAAATATTCAATGGTGGAGATTGGTTCGATCTCGGAGGCATGATGAATTCTTTTTTGAATCACAATCAAGAAATAATAAATGTAGTACATATGACTAGCAATGTATCCGAAGCAGAAGTGGAGGCATTTAGTACAATGTACCAGAATACGGTAAATAATTTAGAGCCCACTTCCTTAAGTTTTCGTTTTACTAGAACTGGAGAAAATACAGTAACTCTTATTGAGCGTTATAAAAATTCTGAAGCAGTACTACTTCATATTAAAAATGTTTCACCGGGAGGTCTTATCGATGAAGATTTCGAGATGTTCCAAAAGGTTTTTACTATACAGAATATGACGCTTTACGGAGACGTCTCAGAAGCTCTTAGAGAAGCTATTGAGCCTTTTCAAATACCAACAACCTACGTGCCTGTAATTGCAGGTTATAGCAGATAAACCATTAAACCCTTATACCTCATGAAAAATTATGTACTATTATTAAGTTTCATATTCCTGGTAACTTCTTGCCAAGTACAAGACTCTGAAAAAACCCAAGTAAAAATAGGTTCAGAGTTATTAGACGGAAATGAAACAATGACTCCTATTGTTGCAGGAGATCTATCAACTCAAGAAGTGTGGTTAAAGTATATCGATGCGCATAATAATCGAGATTTAGAAACTATCGCTTCAATTAATCATGAAGACTGGATAGGCTATACTCCAGATGGTAGCGTTGTTAAAGGAAATGATACTCATATCGAAATACTCGATAATTGGTTCAAAACTTCAAACCCAAATTGGAAAGTGAAATGGATGATCGCTAATGGAGTGGTTAATAATGATGGTGAAGTTGAACAATATTTAACCACGGCCAATGATTTTTCAGATATCGATTCAAACGGAACCGAGATCAAAGAGCATAATATTCATGACATTCTCTTTGTCAATGGAAAGATCAAAAAAATTACTGTCTATAAAAGAGCAATCGCTGATGAAACAGCCGAATTCTCCTATTAAATAAAAATCAATTAACCTTAAATATTTACAAATGAAAAAAGTTTTCACTCTATTAATGATGTCAATTGGTGTATTCGCTATTAATGCACAAGTCATCCAAACTCGACTACTTGAAGTTTCACCAGCGGATATGGATAAGTTTGTTGCTGCTGCATCAAAAAAAACCAAAATGTATAATAGCAAGCCAGATCAGCCACGATACTTGACCTTTGAAATTCTAAGTGGTAAATATGCAAATAATTTTGTGCGGGTTCAATATGGTGACTCTCTAGCCGTATTCGATGATGTTGATACTGTCGGTAATGCTTATTGGCAGAAAACTACTGGAAATTTACATACCTCAACAGGAAACAGAATATGGGGACTGGTAAAATCGGCTACTCATGCCCCAGAGACTGCTGATTATGAAGATTTAAGAAGAGTCATTTATTACAATTTTAGCGATGAGGGTAGCGACGATTTTTGGCGATTCAGAGAAAGAGTAAAAAAAGCAATGGAAGCCTCTGGATACAACCACAGAATGGGTGTTTGGTGGTGTGCTTCTGGTTGTGATGGCAACGTGGTAATGGTACGTTTTCATCACAAGGATTTTGCAGGACAGGCAGAGGATTATGGCCAACCCTTGGCTGATATGATTGCCAAATATGAAGAAATGTATGGAGAAGGAAGTTATGAGCAGGACAGCGATAAAGTTGATGCTAGTCTGCTTGAGAACGGGAGAAAATTCAGACACTATCGATTCCGTCCTGAGATGAGTTCTCCCAGAAACTAGATTTTAGCTTACCTGACTCTGGTTAATCCCAAAGAAGGTTGTTAAAACAAGGAGCCACCGAAAATCGGTGGCTCCTTGTTTTAATCTGATATCGGATCAATCATTAAGATTCTTCTGTATTACTCTTTTTGTAATACTCGTTAAATTGTATGGCAGTATCGATTAATGCTAAATGAGAATAGGCTTGAGGAAAATTACCAAGAAGCCTCTTGGTTTTAAAATCGATATCTTCACTATATAACCCAAGATGATTAGAATAGCTTAATATCTGGTCAAAATATTTCCTCGCTCGTTCTACCTGACCAATTTTCATTAAACTTCGAATAAACCAAAAAGTACAAATGGTGAATGATGATGAAGGTTCCCCAAAATCATCTTCATTCTTATATCGATACATCAATCCGTCTTTCAACAATTCTTTTTCGGTTGATTTAACAGTAGCTTCAAATCTTGGATCTTTTGGGTCGATGAAGCCATATTGTTCCATAAGCAAAACCGATGCATCTAAAGCCTCTGATCCGTAATATTGCGTATAAGCATTAGCCTTATTACTCCATGCTTTTTCTTCTATTTGAGATTTAATTTGATCTCGAACTTTATACCATTTAGGCCTTTTTTTATTTAGTAACTCAGCAATTTTAATTGCACGATCTAAAGCTACCCAGCACAACACCTTTGAAAAGGTAAAATGTTTGTCTTCACCACGAAATTCCCATATTCCTTTATCCGGTTTTTGCCAATTATGGGACACGATCCAAACAATATTCTTCACGACCTCCCAAAGCTCTTCTTTACGCTCAAAATCATTCGAAAATTGCTCAAGCTCCACATAGATGGCATCCATTAGGATACCGTAAATATCATTTTGTTTTTGATGATATGCGTCATTACCTATGCGTACCGGTTTTGATCCGTGATATCCAGATAGATGGTCTAATGTTTCTTCAGTTAGCACTTGTTCACTGTGGATACCGTACATAATTTGAAGTTTCTCATCCTTCTCTGGAATCAAATCAATGATGTAATCTATAAACCTTCTAACAATTTGACGATGCCCTAATAGAGAAAGAATCTTAATTACCATAGAGGAATCTCGAATCCAACAAAAACGGTAGTCCCAATTTCGAACCTCTCCTATTGTTTCAGGTAAAGACGTTGTTAAAGCCGCGATAATCGCCCCCGTTTTATCATAGGATAATAACTTGAGAGTTAAAGCACTTCTCCTAATTTCGGTATTATAAAAATCAAATTCTTTAGTGCGCTGAATCCAATTCAGCCAGTAGGCTTTTGTCAAATCAAAATCATACCATGCCCTTTCTAAATCAGGTTGATCTAATTTTTCATTGTAAGAGATAGAAATAAAAGCTGTTGCCGAAAGGGTAACTCTTTCTCGGTTCATAACTGAATCAAGAGGAAAGTTCGAATACAAATAAAGAGAATCGTATTGCTCTTCATTCTCTAGAATACTAATTAAATTGTCTTTCTTGTGGTGGGTTATCGTTTG
Source organism: Flavobacteriaceae bacterium (assembly GCA_018623655.1). Classification (GTDB taxonomy): domain Bacteria; phylum Bacteroidota; class Bacteroidia; order Flavobacteriales; family Flavobacteriaceae; genus UBA3478. The sequence goes on along the minus strand of JAAZVG010000042.1, from coordinate 3,250 downwards.
ATCTTTAGCGTATTCTAATCGAGGATGATACTCAATAATAAACTCAGGTATGCCTTTTAAGGGCTTGAAAATTCTCGTTAATTCTGGTGGATGGTAATAAGATCCTGTCACCTTTTGATATCTAGGCATAAAGTCAAGGATCTCAAAAGCCCATTGAGCGTTCTCAAAATGGGTTTTTAAAATATTTGTATTTTCAATGTATGATTGTTTGATTAAGACTTTTGATTCTATTTCGATACTAAGAGAACCTGCGTTTGTATCCAAAATTTTAGCAAATACAGAAGGTGAAGCAAAATGTGGAAGACACAACCAATCTACAGAACCGTTCTTAGAAATTAATGCGCCAGAGGTACCATTGCCTATTATTCCGAAGTTTAAATTATCTAAATGCATAACCCTAATCTTAGAAATCACTCAAGCACAAGTTGAAAAAAATTATCATTGTATCGAATCGATTGCCTCTAAAAGTTGAAAAAAATGAAAAATCCATAGTTTTCACCCCAACTTCTGGTGGATTAGCAACAGGACTTAAGAGTATTCATGAAAGTGACAATGCACTATGGATCGGATGGCCAGGAGTTTCAAAAGAAGAATTAAACGAAACCCAGGTCGATCAAATTCAAAAGTCTCTCAGAGAGATGAATTTCAAGCCTGTTCATTTAGACAACGAACAGGTTGAAAACTTTTATCTAGGCTTATCGAATAAATCAATTTGGCCTCTCTTTCATTATTTCAAGCAAAATGTAGTCTTTGATGAAAATCAATGGAACGCATATGTTCAGGTTAACGAACAATTCGCCCAGGCTATCATCGAAGAAATTAAACCTGGTGACACTTTATGGGTACATGATTATCAGCTAATGTTAGTTCCCAAACTCATACGTCAAAAGGTTCCAGACGTAACTATCGGGTTTTTTCTGCATATTCCATTTCCTTCCTTTGAGATTTTTAGAATTTTCCCAAAACGTCGAGAAATATTATCAGGATTAATCGGGGCAGACTTGATAGGTTTTCACACCTATGATTATGAACGACATTTTCTGAGTTCGGTAAAAAGGATTTTGCATTTAGAAGTAAATTTCAATACCATCAACAATGAAGGAAGAGAGGTTGTTGTTAACACATTTCCAATGGGGATTGATTTTGAAAAATTTCAGGCAGTCTCAAAAACGCACAGCGAAATTGATAAAAGTCAATACGGAGAAATACGCAAACAGCTTAGCTCCCATCGTGAACACACGAATGGAAAACTCATATTATCGATTGATCGATTAGACTACACGAAAGGGATTTTAAATCGTATTGAAGCTTTCGAAATTTTCTTACAAAGATTCCCTGAGTATCACGAAAAGATCCGGCTGGTGATGGTAATAGTACCTTCTCGATCTGAAGTTTCACATTACAAACAACTAAAGAAGAAAACAGATGAGAGCATCGGACGCGTGAATGGTTTATTTTCTACGGTTAATTGGACTCCGATATGGTACTACTACAGATCATTTGAATTTAATGATCTTATCGACCTATATCGAGAATGTGAAATAGGCATGGTTACACCTCTAAGAGACGGAATGAATTTGGTGGCCAAAGAATTTTTAGCAACAAAAATAGATTCTAAAGGAATATTAATTCTCAGTGAACTTGCTGGTGCTTCGAAAGAATTACATCATGCCTTATTAGTTAATCCATTTGACACCTTAAGCCTATCCGATGCAATACATGAAGCCATTAACATGAGTGATGCAGAGCAGGTAGAGCGAAATAAACCCATGCGTGAGCGAATTCGAAGATATGATATACATGAGTGGTCAAAACGATTTATGAAAGAATTAGGTGCTATTTCAGAACGCGTTTCAGAAGACCAGACAGTGAAAATAAAAAGTAAAGAGCAAAATACAATTCTTCAGTCTTTTAACTTGGCTAAGAATCGATTATTACTACTAGATTACGACGGTACATTAACTGGGTTTCATGTGAATCACAAGAAAGCAATCCCAAGTGAAAAATTACTCAAGACTATCAAAGTTTTAAGTGAAAATAACTCAACGAATGTCGTAATTATCAGTGGTCGTTCTTCTGACTTTTTAGAAAAACATTTCGGACACCTTTATATCGATCTTATCGCAGAGCATGGACATTTAATTCGTACAAAGGGTACTTCGAAATGGAAAGAAAAAAATATAAGTAGTAACGACTGGATGCCCCATATACTTCCAATTATGCAACAGTTTGCCGATAATACTCCAGGAACATTTGTCGAGATCAAGAAAAATTCACTTGTATGGCACTATAGAAAGACTGATCCAGAGCTAGGAATTATTAAATCAGAAGAACTTAAAACCATATTAAGCAGCATGATCTCAAACGAAGTTCATCTGATGAACGGCGACAAAATAATAGAAATAGTTAGCAGTAGTGTAAATAAAGGAACAGCTGCGGTAGAACGACTTGATAGTTCGAATTATGATTTTATTTTAGCAGCTGGAGATGATATTACCGATGAAGATATGTTTCACTACCTGCCACCTAGAGCTATAAATATAAAGGTTGGTCTTAAGGATACGGTGGCTAAATACCGAATAGTTGATCCAATTGCCATGGTCGACTTTCTAGAGCAACTGACGCATTCTTTTTGATTCATGTAACATTACAAGACCTCAAACGTCTATTAAAAGTGCGGTGTTTTGCAATTCTCTTTTTATTTTTTGTCCAGCTTGCGTTGTCGCAACAATCAACCACTTCTATTGTATTAAATAGGGATACATTAGATCTAGGGCAGAAACCCATCTTGCTTAATGAGGTCGTAGTTAGCACAAGTGATTTATCAGCATATCAACTGGTGATGGAGTCAAAGAAAACTATGCAGCCCCTTGTCAAAACTAATCGTCGAGAGTTTACATATTTCCTACGTCATTCAGAACTAAACGATGTTCATTTAGACTTCGAATTAAAAAAATCTACTTTAGAACAGATTGACGATAGAATGATTGAGCAAATTACTCAAAGCATTCCAACACATTCTTCTATACACGTAGAAGCCTTACTTAAATTAACTCAGAACGATAGCCTAGGAGAATCAGCAAGATTACTTCGAGGTTTCGAATTAGAAGAAGAATCAAGTAAAATCGATGCAGAAAATGTAGCAGAATTCTTCTTAGAAAAAATTGAAGAAAGTTTAAGCAAGGGTAATTACTTCAAGGTAAAGTCTGGAATTTTTGGAGGGAAAATTGAAGAAAATGATATAGATCTT
>JAAZVG010000161.1 GCA_018623655.1 Flavobacteriaceae bacterium | reverse complement strand
TCGTGGATCAAAGCTGAAATGGCACCAACGGCAAACTGCCACTCAAATCGGATCCAAATATAAAATAAGACTGCTGAAATAGCTAAAATTATCGCGATTACAGCAGTCTTAATCAGCTCACCAGATACTTTAGGTCCAACACTTTCTACAGAGACAAACTTTAAATCTTCACTAACTTCGCGAAGCTTTTGTAAACTATTTTCAACTAATGTAGAGGTTGCTGCCTCCTGACCAGGTTGCGCTTGTATTCTAATCATTGCTACATTTTGATCATCTGCAAAATTTGGATCAAACACTTCAGATATCGTAATGTCACCTAGGTCTAAACTAGACAAAGCTCTTCTATAATCTGCAACATCTATAGGTTTTGAACTCTCGGTTCTAATACTCGTACCACCCCGAAAATCTATCCCAAAATTTAGGCTTTGGATAAAAAATGAAAGTAAGGATAGAACAACTAAAACGATTGATATCCCTATCCATAATTTTGACCTTGAAAAAAAATCCCAAGATGTATTTTTCGGTACAAGCTTTAGACGCATGACTAAACCTCTATCGTTTTCGGTCTTCGCCGTTCAAACCACATAACCACCAATAAACGTGTTACAAATATTGCAGTAAAAACAGATGTTATAATTCCAAGGCCAAGAGTAATTGAAAAACCTCTGACTGGACCAGACCCCATAACAAACAAAATAACAGCAGCAATAAAAGTTGTTATATTAGCATCTAAAATTGCGGACATAGCTTTCTCATAGCCTAGTTCTATTGCCCTGGCCGGCCCTTTGGCAGAGGTTAACTCTTCACGAATTCTTTCAAATATTAAAACATTAGCATCAACGGCCATCCCAATGGTCAAAACAATCCCAGCTATGCCCGGCAATGTTAATGTTGCGCCTATTCCAGATAATAAGCCAAAAATTAAACCTACGTTTAGCAGAAGCGCGAAATTTGCAAAAAGACCAAACAGCCCATAGCTGGCTGCCATAAATATCAAAACAGCCCCAAAAGCTACAACACAGGCTATCTTTCCTGCTCTAATGCTATCCGCCCCTAATTCAGGTCCAATTGTTCTTTCTTCTAGAAACAGGAGACCTGCCGGCAAGGCCCCTGCCCGCAATAAAACAGCTAGTTCTGTACTTTCTTCTATTGTAAAACTACCTGTTATAATGCCAGATCCACCGGGTATATAGCTCTGAATAGTCGGGGCACTAATTACCTCGTTGTCCAAGACGATTGCAAAAGGATTACCTATATTTTCAGCAGTGTAATCTCCAAATTTTCGAGCACCAGAAGGATTAAACCTAAAATTAACCGCTGGTCGCCCATTCTGATCAAAACTTGGCTGTGCGTCTACGAGTTCTTCCCCTGTGACAACAGCACCGGCGTCCAAAAGATAAAATTCCGACGGGTTTTCTAATGATGGAAGCAGCTCTTCACCAGATCCTGCAATAGAGTCTGAGTTTACGCGAGCTGCAACGACTGGTTGAAATGTTAACTGAGCCGTAGTGCCAATTAACTGCTTTAGCTCAGATGCCGATCCAATTCCTGGAACTTGAATAAGGATTCTATCAGAGCCTTGTCTTTGTATGGTTGGCTCACGAGTTCCTACCTCATCAATTCGACGCCGAATAATTTCCAAGGCTTGTTGCATGGTTCGATCATCAGTCGCACGTCTCTCCGCTTCACTTAACCTTACGATAAGATCACTGTTTTCTCCTATTACTTCCAGATCCAATTTTCCAACGCTGCCAATGCTAGAAACAGGCTTAGCGAGTGTTTCTATTAATTTTACAGCGTCATTAATCGCTTCCGGTTTAGATAATTTGATTTTGAGCTCGTTTGGCTCTCCCGTTTGTAATCGTATAGTGCCCACTTTAGCTCGTTCACTGCGAAGCAAATCTCGAACTTCAGGCCACAAAGCCGCCATCCTCTGCTCGTACACATCTGCTACTTGAACCTCGGCGAGAAGGTGGGCGCCCCCCCTCAAATCCAATCCCAGGTTCACAAGAGAGGATGGTAAAAAAGTTGGCCACCCTTCCGTGGTCTCGCTCGCCAGCTTGGCGTCGTTAAAACTCTCAACTCTAGAGTAAAAAGCGTTGGGCAGCGCCAACAGTAACCCGCCAATACAAAGAAACCATATTACTAAGCGCTTCCAAAGAGCGATTTGAAGCATCTTATCTAACCTCTTAGTTTTTGCTACTTGTCTTTAGCAGGCTCTGTTTTCGACAAAACTTGGGCAATAGTATTTTGAACGACGCGAACCTTCACGCCGGCAGACACTTCAACCTCAATTTCGTTGTCTTCTTTAACTTTCGTTACTTTTCCAATAAGACCACCCTGTGTCACTACTTGATCACCGCGTCTGAGAGACGCAACCATGTTTTGATGCTCTTTGACCTTTTTCTGCTGAGGTCGAATTAGTAAAAAATACATGATCGCGAAGATCAAAATTAATGGTATAAAGTCTTGAAAACCCATTTAGATTTACCCCTTGTAATCACTCGCGCAACCTATTCGTAAGAACTGCAGTTTGCAAGGGCTTCTGTCGTTAAATACTCTTTTCGCGAATTTTGGATCAAAAAGAACATATAGGATTTGTACTGGCATTTTTTTGAAGCAAATTTAATATATGAACGGCAAGAAGATCGAATGAGAATGACTCACTTCGATCTTAGAATAAATTTAATACCCTGACACATTTTTTGGTGTTACTAAAATACAATATGAGTTATTCGCTTTGGCGAATTTAAAAAATTGTGGGAAAGCAACTTATGCATGACATACGCTTTATTCGAGAAAATCCAAAAGAATTTGATAAAGCACTTGGACGGCGTGGAATAAATGCTGCATCGAAAGAAATTTTGAAAATTGATGAAGATCGACGCTCTGCCATTTTAGCAGTGGAAACAGCTCAAGCGGAGCAGAATAAGTCGAGTAAATTAATTGGAGCGGCAAAAGCATCAGGTAATGAGGAAGAGTTCGAAAAACTTCGCAAACTTGTTGCAGAGAAAAAAGACGAAGTGGCTGACATGAATGCTAGGGCTAAGTCTCTGGATGAAGAACTTACTTTAGCGTTAATGTCTTTGCCTAATATTTTAGATCAAGAAGTTCCCGATGGTAACGATGAAAATGAAAACGTAGAAATTTTTTCTTGGGGAGAACCTAGAACAATAAAAAACCCCAAGGAACACTATGAAATACCTGCTGCGTTACCAGGT
>JAAZVG010000160.1 GCA_018623655.1 Flavobacteriaceae bacterium | reverse complement strand
GGGTGATCGAAATATCCCCATTGCATATCTCTTGAGAAATAAGCATAATAGGCCTCGTCTTTTAATAGGCCCGTAAAACTTGCCTGGAGCAGATTGATCAGGGTAATTAAAACGAGTTGAACTTTAAAAGAAAACTTGAAGCGCATCACAGAAATCAAAGGTACGTTTTTGAAGTTGTCATTGGATCGGCTCAAATGTCCTAATTTAGCCGCTTATGAGTGAATGCCTAGTCATTATCCCGACCTTTAACGAAATTGAAAACGTAGCTCTGATTATCGCTGCTGTTCACGATTTGGATAAAGGATATCATGTCCTCATTGTAGATGATAATTCTCCTGATGGCACTGCAGATAAGGTTCGTGAACTACAGAATACCTATCCTGACTCACTCCACCTTGAAGTAAGAACTGAAAAGGCAGGTCTAGGAACGGCCTATATTCATGGGTTCAAATGGGCTTTGGCAAAAGGCTATGAATTCATCTTCGAAATGGATGCAGATTTTTCTCATACCCCAAGTGATTTGATTCGACTACAGGCTGCTTGTCAAGATGGAGCCGACGTTGCAATAGGCAGTAGATATTGTAAAGGAGTAAATGTGGTGAATTGGCCATTGCACCGAATTTTACTGTCTTATGGTGCTTCTTTTTATGTTCGGTTAATCACAGGAATGCCTGTATTCGATCCTACAGCGGGTTTTATGTGCTATAGATCCTCGCTACTGAAGCAGCTGAATTTAGATGCGGTGCGTTTTGTCGGATACGCCTTTCAAATTGAAATGAAATTCAGAGCTTATAAGAAGGGCGCTAGAATCAAAGAGGTGAGTATCGTATTTACTGATCGCATCAGAGGGGTGTCAAAGATGAGCGGAGCAATTGTCAAAGAAGCCATTTTAGGAGTACTTAAAATGCGTTTGGACAGTATCTTTGCTAAAAAGAGATTTTACTATGCCGAAAACCCTGATTAAAAACGCGAGGATTGTTAATGAATCATCCATTTTTGAGTCAGACATTCTCGTTGAAGATCAATACATTAAAAAAATAGCCTCCTCAATTTCAGATGATACCGCTGATGTTATCGACCTAGAAGGAGCGCTTTTACTACCTGGATGTATTGATAATCAGGTCCATTTTCGTGAGCCGGGGTTAACTCATAAAGGATCAATTAGTACCGAGAGTCGTGCGGCCTTAGCTGGTGGGATCACTACCTTCATGGAACAGCCGAACACTAATCCACAGACGGTCACTTTCGAAGCTTTACAGGATAAATTTGATAGAGCAGCAAAAGGGTCTTATGTGAATTACTCCTTTTTCTTCGGTGGAACCAATGACAATTTAGAACTTATCAAACGTCTCGATATTAATGCTTGTGCTGGGATTAAACTTTTTTTGGGGTCATCTACAGGTAACATGCTAGTTGATCGAGAAGAAACGATTAGAGGGATTTTTTCGAACACCGAAATGGTCATTGCCGCACATTGTGAAGATGAGGCTACAATCAGAGCGAATACTGAAGCGGCTATAAAGCAATATGGCGAGGATATTCCGATTGAAATGCATCCGATCATTCGATCTAGTGAGGCTTGTTACAAGTCTTCTTCAAGAGCTATTGAACTTGCGAGAGAAACAGGGGCTAAACTTCACGTGTTTCACGTATCGACAGCTGAAGAACTTGAACTTTTCGACACTCACTTGCCGTTTTCAGAGAAGCAAATAACAGCGGAGGTATGCCTACATCATTTGTGGTTTAGTGATGAGGATTACGCCAAAAAAGGAACATTGATCAAGTGGAATCCGGCTGTAAAAAGTGCTTCTGACCGAGATGCTCTCTGGGATGGTGTTCGCGGAAACACTTTAGATATTTTAGCTACAGATCACGCACCTCATACGATCGATGAGAAATCGAATCCTTACCTAAAAGCGCCTTCTGGAGGTCCGTTGGTGCAGCACGCGTTATTAGGGTATCTAGATAAGGTTGAAGAAGGTGCTTTTGATCTACAGACGCTTGTTAAAAAGTTTGCACACAATGTTGCGGATAGATATCACATTGATCGTCGGGGATATATTAGAGAAGGTTATTACGCCGATTTAGTTACTGTTAAAAAGAATCGATCTAAGGTAACTAAGGAGAGCTTATTGTATGATTGTAAATGGAGTCCATTTGAAGGACATACCTTTGCCTACACAGTTGATAAAGTTTGGGTAAATGGCCATTTAGGTTATTCTGACGGGGTCATTAGTGAAGATCGTCAGGCTAAAAAATTAGTATTCAAACGATAATGAGATTCTTCTATTCAATTTTACTGCTGGTTTTGTTGAGTTCTTGTTCTACACGAATGATGGAACCTCCTGAAGACCTTATAGAAGAAACGATTTTCTCTGATATTCTGTATGACATTGCTATTTTAAAAGCGGTTCACAATACTTCTCCTGCGACCCTAGAGAATCAAGGAATATTAATTATGCCCTACATTTATGAGAAGTATGAGATCGATAGTCTTCAATTAATTAATTCGAACAAGTATTATTCTACGATGGGTGATCGCTATTTCAGGTTATTTGAATCTATAGAAACCCGATTGGCCGAAAAAAGTGGTGTGATTGACAGTCTTAGAGCTGAAGCCGCTTCTAAACCCCAACGTATGTAGTGCGGTAAGATTGAGACAAATCGCTCAATTCTTTATCAAAGTCTTCTAAATCTAACTGTTTTAACTCAAGGTGATTAGGTAGGGTTGGATAGTCAGAGGCAGAGGTCAGTGAGTCAACAATTTCCCTTGATAGTTTACGGGGCTTTCTAAATAAAAAAGAGTAGAAACTTTCAAAAATACTCACAACCTGTAGTAATGATTTGCTTATAACTACTACTCTTTCTGCACCCATAGCCCTAGCAAGTTCGTCGTATCGCATCATCTTTGATACTATCACTGTAGGATTATTATGCTGTTTTGTTGATAAATGAAGTGCGCTTTTTACCACGGTGTTAGCCGTTGTCAGCGCGATAGAACCGTTTGTGATTCGAGACGTTTTTTTCGCCAGTTGTTTGAAAACGTTTCCGCTCGGTCGGTTCCAAAAGAAGTCACTGAGAATTACTCCGGGCCTAACAATAGTTGCATTTATACCTTCTTGTACCCCTCGATATACTTCAAGTTCAGATAAATATTTAGTGTAGCCATAATAACTTGAGGCTCCTTCATTTTCAGCTGAAATAGAACTGATGAAGATCAGATTAATG
>JAAZVG010000041.1 GCA_018623655.1 Flavobacteriaceae bacterium | reverse complement strand
TGGATTGGGTTATTGAGGAGACCAACCCAGACTGGGTGAAGCTAGAGGTTGACTTCTATTGGCTCATGCGTGCGGGCGCGATGACCGCAGATGAATTATTAGAAAAGGCGCCGGGTCGAATTCCGTTATGGCACATTAAAGACATGCACAAGGTGTCTAAGGACTACACCGAGCTGGGCAATGGAAGTATTGATTATACTAAAATTTTGCCTGACCCTATTCGATCTGGATTAGAGTGGTATTACATCGAGCAGGGCGGAAACTTTGCCGAAACCTCTATGAAAAGCGTAGAGACCAGTGCAAACTTCTTTAAAGCGAATCTTAAAACCTATTTATAGACTACGACTATTGGCCCAGGCTCTTGCTTAATTCTTCAAGAGAAACTCCTTTGGTTTCTGGCATGATGAGCAGCACCCATATGAGCTGAAATACCATCATGACGGTAAATATTCCGAACACGGCGCTTGCCCCAATTGTAGTGAATAAAAGCGGAACTAGTGCAGGTATAATTGCCGCAAGAACCCAATGCGTTGAGGTTCCTACCGCCTGTCCTTGAGCGCGCTGTTTGTTAGGGAATATTTCAGAGATGAAGACCCAGATTACTGCTCCCTGTCCGATTGCGTGAGAAGCAATAAAGAGGAAAAAGAAATAGGTAACATGCATTCCGAACCAGTCAGTAGCAAAACTGTAAGTGACAAGGCCAAGAGACAAAATGTATCCCAAAGAACCGATAATCATTAGCTTTTTTCGACCCGACTTATCAATAAGACTTAACCCTATTAATGTAAAGATGAGATTGACCGCCCCGACACCGATGCTGCTAAGCAGCGCAGCACTTGACTCTAAACCGGCCATTTCAAAAATTCTTGGCGAGTAATAAAGAAAAGCGTTGATCCCAGAAAACTGGTTGAATGCAGCTAATGCAATAACCAACCATAGTTGTTTGTGGTATTTCTTTTGAAAGACGGTTTCTGCAATTTCATCTTCTTCAGCTTTATTGATATCACTAATCACGACATCAACATTTACAGCCTCGTGGTATAAACCAGCGAGTATTTCTTTTGCTTGATCGACCCTTCCTTTTCCTAATAACCACCGAGGGCTCCCAGGAACCTTATTAATTAACAACAAATAGGCAAGCGCCGGCAGAGCTTCGGCGCCCAGCATATAACGCCAAGCATTAGCCCCAGAAACTAGACTTCCAATAAAATAGTTCGAGGCAAAGGCTACAAGTATGCCGAAAACGAGATTAAATTGATATAGCGCCACAAGTCTTCCGCGCTCTTGTGCTGGAGCAATTTCTGAAATGTATGCCGGCGCAGCAATAGTAGATACACCCACTCCAACTCCTCCGATAAAACGAAATAAAGCAAAGAGGAAAGGGTCACTGACAAGCGCTGAACCTAATGCGGAAACGAAATAGAAGACTCCGATATAGAAGAGGGTCTTTTTTCTGCCTAGCTTATCTGTCGGAAAAGCTCCGAGCGCCGCCCCTAAAACGGTTCCCCAAAGCGCAGAGGACATGACCACAATACCGTGGAAGGCACTTGATTCACCCCCCAAGGTGTAGCTGCTCCATAGGTTAGACAGTGATTGATCTGCTCCTGAGATTACCACGGTGTCAAAACCGAATAAAAAGCCAGCAAGCCCAACAATTAGGCTCCAGGCGTAAAGTTTACTTTGATGGGCCGACATAGTTGCTTATTTGAAGGTCAAAGTAGCAAAAAGAATTGATAGCGTACTTTTAAATATTCTTTACACACTCTTACAGTACTCATTAGAGTAGCAGCATTTCTTAAAAAAGCAGTTTAGTTGAAATCGCTTTCTGTTTTCTCATCGCTGAGTAAAAGTGGTGGTTGATAGCATTCCTCACCCTTAAGGGCATATCGGGAAATTAAATTGGCTATATTAGGTTCCAAACCTAACAAAACATGGAACTTAAAACCTTTGATTTATTAATCATTGGGGCATTTGTTGCCCTGCTGCTTGGCATCGGAATTTATAGCGCTAAGTCAGCTAATAAGAGCAGTTCAGAGTATTTTTTATCGGGACGCAACATGCCTTGGTGGCTATTAGGGTTTTCGATGGTTGCAACCACCTTTTCTACAGACACCCCTAACCTTGTTACTGATATTGTGCGCTCATCGGGAGTTTCAGGCAACTGGGTATGGTGGGCTTTTTTGCTCACGGGTCTTTTAACGGTTTTTGTCTTTGCAGAATTATGGCGTAAAAGTGGTGTTACCACAGATATGGGCTTTTATCAGCTGCGTTATGGCGGAAAACCCGCTCGATTCCTAAGACGATTTAGAGCCTTATATCTAGGGCTTCTCTTTAATGTGCTTGCGATGTCTGGGGTCACGCTTGCCGCCATCAAAATCGGTCAGGTAATGTTAGGCCTTGACCCGGTGGTTACTGTTGTAGTAGCGGGCTTAATCACTGCCTTTTTTAGCGCTATTGGGGGTTTTAAAGGAGTTATTTATACCGATTTTGTTTTATTCATCGCGGCGATTAGCGGTGCCTTTTGCGCTGCTTACTTTTTGGTTAACGAACCTGATATTGGTGGGTTGACACAGCTTTTTTCTCATCCGAACGTCAGCGATAAGTTAGACTTGGTCCCCAGCTTTTCTAATACCGAGGCGCTCATTACGCTTTTTATTATTCCGATCGCAGTGCAGTGGTGGAGTAGTTGGTATCCTGGTGCAGAACCAGGAGGAGGCGGATACGTTGCACAACGAATGCTTGCAGCTAAAGATGAATCTAACGCGGTTTGGGCCACGTTCTTCTTTAATATTATGCATTACGCCATACGTCCGTGGCCATGGATTTTAGTTGCGCTTGCGTCACTTATTCGATATCCAGACATTGCTTCAATTGCAGCGGCCTTCCCTGAGGTTACCCCTGACAAACTAGGAAACGACTTAGCGTATTCTGCAATGCTGACTTCTTTGCCTTCGGGGCTGTTAGGTCTGGTTTTGGCGTCTTTAGGAGCGGCTTATGTGTCTACGCTCTCTAGCCACTTGAATTGGGGAGCCTCTTATTTGGTATACGATGTATTTGTAGCTTATAAACCTAAGGCAAGTGAGCGTCAAAAAGTAGTGGTGGGACAGGTTAGTACGCTACTACTCATGGCTCTGAGCGCAGTAGTGGCACTTAGTCTTCAGAATGCAAAACAGCTTTTCGATGTGATTTTGATGTTTGGTGCGGGAACAGGCCTGCTATTCATGCTCCGATGGTTCTGGTGGCGAATTAATGCTTGGTCCGAAATTACGGCAATGTTGGTGTCAGGGATTCTGTCAATAAGCCTTGCTTTTACACCACTTGGTGAGATCTTGTTTGGTACAGAGGGTCTTATGCCAGGATATATGCAATATCCTTTCATCGTTCTTTTCACGACCATCGTTTGGCTAGCTGTCACCTTTTTAACTCCAGCAGAAGACAGAGCATTGCTAGAAGGCTTTGTAAAATCTCTTGACCTCTCAGGCGCTGGATGGAAAAAGTTTGGCGGCAAGACCCACTCTACCTATTTGAGTTCAGGGATTAAGTCAATGCTTTTGGGCTGTGTCCTAGTTTACGGACTGCTATTTGCGGTTGGAAAGGCGCTTTACGGCGAGACTTTGTCAGCACTGATTCTCTTTGCTATTGCGGTAACTGCAGGGCTCTTACTTCGAAAAACCCTTAAGAAATAATCTATTGCTGCCTGGCGTGTAGTTTCGCGATGTATTTGCCCACTAGATCAAACTCTAGATTCACTTTTGTGCCCACTTGGTAGCTGTTGAATCTAGTATGTTCATAGGTGTAAGGAATAATAGCGACGCTAAAGCTGTTGTCTTTTGAATTTACTACCGTTAGCGAGGTGCCGTCTACGGTTATAGAACCCTTTTCGATAGTGATGTGTTCTGGGTTTGAAGGGTATTCGAATGAAAAGATCCAACTGCCGTCTTTATTGACAACCTCAGTACAGGAAGCGGTGGTGTCTACATGGCCTTGAACAATGTGTCCATCAAGTCGTGCGCCCAATTGCATGGCTCGTTCAAGATTTACAACACTACCCGCCTCAAGCTCGCCGATAGCTGATTTTAACAGGGTCTCTTCGATGGCAGTTACTGTGTATTTCGAGCCATCGATTTTCACTACAGTCAAACACACTCCATTGTGCGCCAGACTTTGATCTATTTTTAATTCGCTGGTTAGATCACTTTCTAGGGTTAGATGAAGATTGGTACCTTCTTTCTCAACAGCAACAACCTTAGCCAAGGTTTCTATGATTCCTGTAAACATACTGCGGTATAAAATTCAGTAACTTTGTCTCTTCAATAGACTATCTATGAAGGCAAAAGACACGGTAAAAATAGGTATTTCTGTTGGCGATTTAAATGGCATCGGATGCGAAGTAGCGTTAAAGACCTTTCTTGACTCGCGGATGCTTAGCAGCTGTACCCCAATCTTTTTTGCTTCAAACAGAATAATGTCAAAACAAGTGAGCGAGTTGAGTCTTGACATAAAATTTCATGGCATTAGAGATTTGAGCCGAATAGAGGCGGGCAAGATAAATGTTTACCAAGCTATCGATACAGATTTTGATTTGGCCTTTGGACAAAATACTCCTGAGGCCGGAAAATTAGCTGTAGTTTCTCTGGAGTCTGCAACGAAAGCACTTAAAGAAGGCCAAATAGATGCGCTGGTAACTGCACCAATAAACAAAAGTAACATACAGTCTGAGACGTTTAGTTTTCCGGGCCACACTGATTATCTAGCCAAAGAACTCGGCGCTGAAGCTCTGATGTTTATGGTGGCAGATCGTTTAAGAGTTGGGCTGCTTACTGATCATATTGCAGTTTCAGAAGTGAGCAATGCAATAACAACCAAACTGATTCGCTCTAAAGTAACAACCATGATGAAATCGCTAAGAGAAGATTTCGGCATTGTGCGTCCTAAAATTGCCCTTCTAGGAATTAATCCGCACAGCGGCGACAACGGAACAATAGGCGAAGAAGACGAGCGCATTATGAAACCCGCAGTTGCCGAATTATTCGAAGAAGGTCAGCTCGTTTTTGGCCCTTATGCTGCCGACGGGTTTTTTGGGGCTAACAGTTTTGGGCAGTTTGATGCCGTTCTTGCGGCCTATCACGACCAAGGACTAATACCATTTAAAACATTGTCTTTTGGAAAGGGCGTGAACTATACCGCGGGTCTAGCAAAAGTGAGAACCTCCCCCGACCACGGAACGGCTTACGAGATCGCAGGCAAAGGAATTGCAGACGAAAGCTCATTCAAAGAGGCTGTATTTACTGCTATCGACGTGTTTCGTTCGCGACAAGATTATGCAGAAATGAGTTCGGATGTACTTAAGGCTCAAGACAGAAAAGCAAAAAGAAGACCAAAATTCGTCTAAACAAGGCGCTTGGAATTCCTAAATTAATTCTATATTTGCAGGCCTTAACTTGGGCTCTATTAAGCATTTAATTATGAAGTTAAAGGATTTCGACATTTCCTTTATAGGCCTCAAGCAAGGAAATCATGAGTTAGAATATGAACTCAATGATTCGTTCTTTGAACATTTTGGTTTTAATGAGTTTTACAACGCTGATTTGATTATTAAAGCTGCGCTAACTAAGGGTAGCACGATGATGGAATTAGTTTTGAAAGGAAGCGGAACCGTTACGGTTAATTGCGATCTTACTAACGAGCCGTTTAAAATGAACGTAACCCCTGCGCTCAATCTTGTAATAAAATTTGGGGAGGAGTATAATGACGAAGATGACGAGCTTCTTGTTCTTCCTAACGGAGAACATCAATTCAACGTCGCACAGTACCTGTATGAAATGACGGTGTTAAGTCTTCCGCAGAAACGAATTCACCCAGGAGTAGAAGATGGATCATTAGAATCTCCACTGCTTGAAAAGCTTGAAGATCTCAGGCCTAAGATTGTAGAGGAAAAAGAAGAAACCAACGAAAGTGACCCCAGATGGGACGCTTTAAAAGATTTATTGAAATAAAAGACGTTTAAATAAGGAAGATATGGCACATCCTAAAAGAAAAATATCAAAAACGCGCAGAGACAAGAGACGTACCCATTACAAGGCTACGGCTCCTACTCTTGCAAAAGATTCAACAACCGGAGAGGTGCATTTAATGCACCGCGCTCATTGGCACGAGGGTAAACTTTATTACCGAGGCCAAGTGCTTATTGATTCTGCAGAAGAAGCAGGAGCAGAGTAAATTTCGGTCGAAAAAAGATTTAGAACTCTCGTGTAGTTTGTGACACGAGAGTTTTTTTATGGACCATACTGAAACCTTGTCCTTCTTAAAAAAACAGTAATTTCGCTAGACCAAAAGTTGCCTTTTATGCCAAAAATAACGGCTGCAATTACCGCAATTGGAAAGTACCTTCCAGAAAAGGTCTTGGACAACACCACTCTTGAAAAAATGGTTGAGACCAATGATGAGTGGATTACCACTCGCACCGGAATCAAAGAGCGACGCATCTTAGACATTCCAGGCAAGGCAACTGCTTTTATGGCCACAGAGGCCGTCAAAGACCTGATGAATAAATCAGGCCTTAACCCACTTGACATTGATCTTTTGCTAGTAGCTACCGCAACACCTGATATGCCTGTCGTTGCCACCGCAGCACAGGTAGCCACGAATTTAGGCGCTAAAAATGCATTTGCGTTTGATCTTCAAGCTGCCTGCTCAGGCTTTTTATATGGTATGTCGTCAGCGTCAGCCTATATTGAGTCTGGTCGTTATAAAAAGGTAGTTCTCGTTGGAGCAGATATGATGTCTTCCATAGTTGACTATGACGATCGCACCACATGCGTATTGTTTGGAGATGGAGCTGGCGCCGCCCTTTTCGAGCCGAACACTGAAGGCCTTGGTTTTATCGATGAGTATCTTCGAAGTGACGGCATTGGTAAAGACTATTTAGGCATACAAGCCGGAGGGTCATTGCATCCTCCTAGCGAAAAAACTGTAGCCGAAAAGAAACATTATATTTATCAAGACGGACGCGTTGTTTTCAAGTTTGCGGTCACTAATATGGCGGATGCAGCAGCAGAAATTATGTCAAGAAACCGATTGAGTCATCAAGATGTGCGATATTTGATTGCTCATCAGGCCAACAAGCGTATTATTGACGCCACTGCTCATCGAATGGGCATTGGAGATAACAAGGTATTGATGAACATTGGTCGCTATGGGAATACCACAGCTGCCACTATTCCTCTTCTGCTTTGCGATTATGAATCGCAATTGAGAAAAGGAGACAATTTAGTTTTTGCTGCTTTTGGTGCAGGATTTACCTGGGGAGCAGCATTTATAAAATGGGCATACACAAATCAAGAATAAATAAGTAACGTAATGGATATTAAAGAAATTCAAAATCTCATTCGCTTCGTTGCCAAATCTGGCGCTAGCGAAGTGAAACTTGAGACCGAAGACATCAAGATTACCATTAAGACTTCAGAATCTACAGGGCAAGCGGAGGCTACTATTGTACAGCAAATACCTGTTCATGCAGCTATGGCTCCTGTTGCTCCAGCTCCAGTAGCACAAACACCTGCTGCTCCTGCAAAAGAGGAAGAAGACTCAAACAACTACATTACAGTGAAGTCTCCAATTATCGGAACATTTTACCGCAAGCCGTCACCTGACAAGCCTAACTTTGTAGAGGTCGGTTCGTCTGTGAGTGAAGGCGATGTGTTGTGTGTAATTGAAGCAATGAAGCTGTTCAACGATATCGAGTCAGAAGTATCAGGCAAAATCGTCAAGATATTAGTAGACGACGCCTCTCCTGTAGAGTTTGATCAACCACTTTTCTTAGTAGACCCTTCTTAATTAAGTCGCTATGTTTAAAAAAATTCTCATCGCTAATCGCGGAGAAATTGCTTTACGCATCATCCGAACATGTCGCGAGATGGGCATTAAGACAGTTGCTGTTTACTCTAAGGCCGACGAAGAAAGCCTTCACGTACGATTTGCCGACGAGGCAGTTTGTATTGGCCCAGCCCCTAGTTCAGAATCTTATTTAAAGATTCCTAATATCATTGCCGCTGCTGAAATTACGAATGCAGACGCTATTCATCCTGGCTATGGATTTCTTTCAGAGAACGCGAAGTTTTCTAAAATATGTTCAGAGCACGGAATTAAGTTTATAGGAGCTTCTGCTGAACAAATCGACCGTATGGGAGACAAGGCTACAGCCAAGCAGACGATGAAAGAAGCCGGGGTACCTACCATCCCAGGGTCTGACGGACTATTAAAAGACTTAGCTGATGCGAAAAAGACGGCTAAGGCAATGGGCTACCCAGTGATGATCAAAGCTACCGCCGGAGGCGGAGGTAAAGGGATGCGGGCTATATGGGCCGAAGATGAAATGGAAATGCATTTCAATTCTGCTGTTCAAGAAGCAACTGCTGCCTTCGGAAATGGAGGGATGTATATGGAAAAATTGATACTTGAACCACGACACATCGAGATTCAAGTGGTCGGAGATCAAAATGGCCGCGCATGTCATTTATCAGAAAGAGATTGCTCGGTTCAAAGACGCCACCAAAAACTTACCGAAGAAACGCCCTCACCTTTTATGACCTCCAAGCTTAGAAAGCGCATGGGAGAAGCGGCGGTTAAAGCTGCTGAATTCATTGGATACGAAGGAGCAGGAACCGTTGAGTTTTTAGTAGATAAAAACGGGGACTTCT
Organism: Flavobacteriaceae bacterium; assembly: GCA_018623655.1. GTDB lineage: Bacteria > Bacteroidota > Bacteroidia > Flavobacteriales > Flavobacteriaceae > UBA3478. The sequence goes on along the minus strand of JAAZVG010000041.1, from coordinate 2,055 downwards.
ATTTCATGGAAATGAATACTCGAATTCAGGTGGAGCATCCAATTACCGAACAGGTAGTCGATCACGACCTGATTAGAGAACAAATAATGGTTGCTGCTGGAGTGGCTATTTCTGGCAAGAACTACGAGCCAAATCTGCATTCTATAGAGTGTCGTATCAATGCTGAAGACCCCTATAATGATTTTAGACCCTCACCAGGAAAGATCACTACGCTTCATATGCCAGGGGGCCACGGAGTTCGATTAGATACTCATGTGTATAGCGGATATGTAATTCCACCAAATTACGACTCAATGATTGCCAAGTTGATTACTACTGCCCAAACAAGAGAAGAGGCGATTAGCAAGATGCGAAGAGCTCTAGATGAGTTTGTGATTGAAGGAGTGAAGACGACAATACCTTTCCACAGACAGCTCATGGATCATCCAGACTATATTGCTGGTAATTATACTACGAAGTTTATGGAGTCTTTCGAGATGGCTCAATAACAAAAAGCACGAAAGGCCGCGGTTAGCGGCCTTTCTTAACTTCTATTAAAAAGAATTATCCTTTGATGCTTGCACTTAAATATTCACGATTCATTCGTGCGATATTTTCAAGAGAGATTCCTTTAGGACATTCGATTTCGCAGGCGCCGGTATTTGTACAGTTACCAAACCCCTCTAAATCCATTTGTTTCACCATATTTAACACACGAGAAGAAGCTTCAACACGCCCCTGTGGCAATAAAGCATACTGAGAAACTTTAGCCGAAGTGAATAGCATTGCTGAGGCGTTTTTACACGCGGCAACACAAGCCCCACATCCGATACAAGTAGCAGCGTTAAAAGAAGCGTCAGCCTTCTCCTTTTCAACAGGAATAGCGTTAGCATCCACAGGACGCCCTGAAGTATTAACAGAAATGTATCCTCCCGCCTGTTGAATCCGATCAAAGGCAGAACGATCAACCATTAAATCTTTAATCACTGGAAACGCTCCGGCCCTAAAAGGCTCAATGGTAATATGGTCGCCATCTTTAAAGCTCCTCATGTGCAGCTGACAGGTAGTAGTAAGCTTTTGTGGCCCATGTGGTTTGCCGTTGATAACCATAGAACAGGTGCCGCAAATACCCTCGCGACAGTCGTGGTCGAAAACAACAGGCTCTTCGCCGTCATTAATTAAACCTTCGTTCAAAACATCTAACATCTCTAAAAAAGACATGTCTTCACTGATGTTGTCAAGGTCATACGTTTCGAATTTCCCTTTGGTATGTGCGTTTTTTTGACGCCAAACGTTAAGATAAATTTTCATGTCCTTATTTGTAAGATCGTGTTTTCAATTCAATGTTTTCATAAACCAGTTCCTCTTTGTGAAGCTTCGCTTCGCTGGGAACTCCTGTGTACTCCCATGCCGCTGCATATCGATAATTTTCATCATCTCTAAGCGCCTCTCCTTCTTCGGTTTGGTACTCTTCTCTAAAATGACCCCCACAAGATTCATTTCGGTTTAGGGCGTCCACTGCGAACAGCTCTCCTAGCTCAAGAAAATCTGCTACTCTATGCGCTTTTTCAAGTTCGGTATTCATTGCGTTTAGCTCACCAGGTATTCGCACGTTTTTGTAGAAATCTTCTCGAAGCGCTGCGATTTCCTTTATGGCTTCTTTAAGCCCTTGCTCGTTTCTAGACATACCGCACTTGTTCCACATGATTTTTCCTAATTTTTTGTGGTAGTAATCCACAGAGTGCTTTCCTGAACCAGACATTAATTTCTCGAGGCGGCCTCTCACTTCCTTTTCAGCAGCTTCGAACTCATGCGCATCGGTTGAGATTGCACCGGTTTGAATATCGTCTGCAAGATAATCTCCTATAGTATAAGGAAGAACAAAGTATCCGTCTGCCAGACCCTGCATTAGCGCAGATGCCCCAAGGCGATTAGCACCGTGGTCACTAAAGTTCGCTTCGCCTGCGGCATAGCAACCAGGAATAGTAGTCATCAGGTTGTAATCTACCCAAAGACCACCCATTGCATAGTGTACCGCCGGATAGATCTTCATTGGTGTTTTATACGGGTTCTCAT
>JAAZVG010000040.1 GCA_018623655.1 Flavobacteriaceae bacterium | reverse complement strand
TCGTTATATATCTGACTTAGACATATCGTACCTTCATGTTTTTACGTACTCAGAGCGCGAAAACACCTTAGCGTCAGCTATGGAAGATGTTGTCCCAGTTTCAGTGCGTAAAAAGCGTTCAAAAATGTTAAGAGCTCTATCGGCACGAAAGCGCAGAGAATTTTATAATTCGCAAGTCGGCAAATTCAAGCAAGTTCTTTTTGAAAAGGATATTCAAAAAGGGTATCTAGAGGGTTTTACGGAGAACTATCTAAGGGTAAGACATCCTTGGAATCCCGAATTGGCAAATAAGATGTGTTACGTTGAAATTATTGCAATTGACGAAGAGGGATACGCAAGAATTCGAATAGAATCTGTAGAAGATTAAATTCTAATGCCCACTGGAAGCATTCCTTGATATTTAATCTTATTGCGTTTTAGAAACGATGCAACTTCAGGACAGGTCGGCATTACTTTAAGCTTACTTTCACCAATATAGTCTAACACCTTGGTTAAAAAAGCTTCTTTAAATGAGCTATTATTTAATGAATCTGGAAGAACAAGTTTTGTTAGAAAGATCTTTCTCTCTTGAGCTGCGTATTCGATTTTAGCTATTTCGCCTTCTACGCAAGCTTCGAATTGTCTTAAAAAGGCATTATCCTTTAGTTCGAAGTCAGTCATGATAGGTCGATTGGTCCTTTAAAGATACGTCTTTTTGTAAAAACAGACCTAATTATCTGATTACAAGTCTTTTCTAAATAAAGGTAGATCAATGGTTTTAAAGATTAAATTTTCTTCAATTGTTGCTGCATCAGTTTTAATTGATCACCTAACATTTGATTTTTGTCTAATTTTTTGGCCTCGGTTAAGAGTGTTTGAGCCTCTCTTTTTCTTCGCTTCTGCATAGCGATTCCAGCAAGGCTCATTTTTGCCATCGCTAAATCATGATCCATACTTAAACCCAGTTTGATCGCTTGTTTAAAATGCTTCTCTGAGGTGCCAAGATTTTTCTGCGCGTAGATAATTCCGAATAAATAGTGATAATACCCTTGCTGCTTCTGAATAAGAGCACGACTCGGATGTTTGATTTTATTAAGAATCTTCTCAGTTCCTTCAAGATCTTGTTTACGCATTTTAAGAAAAGACCATAATATCAGCTCGTTTCTAAAATAAAAGAATAGAATAAGTAAAGATAAAAGCGTAAAGAATATACCGTTGCCAATATTACCTTCGATGAACTGATAAATTCCGTAACCTAGGGAGGCTCCTGCCAAAAGGAGCTTGATGTTCTTGTGAATCATTGTGATTTTTGTAAATGGTGAGGCAAATTTAACGAATTAAATGGCGATGAATTTTTTAGTTTTTTGATTTAAAAATATCTTTATATTTGCAACCAATATTTGAAGCTGAAACTTTAAGCGATAGCATATGAAAAGAACATTCCAACCTTCGAAGCGCAAGAGAAGAAACAAACATGGATTTAGAGAGCGTATGGCTTCTGCCAATGGACGTAAAGTTCTTGCTAGTCGTCGTGCTAAAGGCCGTAAAAAACTTACTGTTTCATCAGAACCTCGTCACAAGAAATAATGACGAATTGCTGAATTACAAATAATGGATTAGGTGTTACTTTTGGGTAACACCTTTTTTTTGAAATATAATTAACGAAAGTCACCACGAAAAATGCCAAAAAGACAAGATCTCAATTCCATTTTAATTATTGGTTCTGGGCCAATCGTAATTGGTCAAGCCTGCGAATTTGATTATTCTGGTTCTCAATCTCTACGTTCTTTACGAGAAGATGGAATAGAAACAATCTTAATCAATTCGAATCCAGCGACTATTATGACTGACCCTTCAATGGCTGATCATGTTTACCTTAAGCCTTTGAACACCAAATCAATAATTGAGATTCTAAAGGCACACCCAAATATCGATGCCGTTTTACCAACGATGGGTGGCCAAACCGCACTTAACTTATGCATTGAGGCAGACGAGAAAGGTATTTGGAACGACTTTGATGTTGAAATTATTGGAGTTGATATCGATGCCATTCAGATTACCGAAGACCGTGAAAAGTTTCGTGATTTAATGCAAAAGATCGATATAGGTATGCCTCCGCAAGCTTCGGCAAATTCTTTTTTAAAAGGTAAAGAAATTGCTCAAGAGTTTGGGTTTCCGCTCTGTGTTCGGGCTTCGTTTACTCTTGGTGGTGCAGGAGCTTCAATTATTTACGACCCAGAGAAGTTCGATAATCAGCTAAGCTATGGTTTAGAGATTTCACCGATTCATGAGGTGATGATTGATAAGGCGCTTATCGGATGGAAAGAATATGAGTTAGAACTTCTACGTGATAAAAATGATAACGTAGTAATTATCTGTACCATTGAAAATATGGATCCTATGGGAATCCATACAGGAGACTCAATTACAGTTGCCCCTGCGATGACTCTTTCTGACCGAACTTTCCAGCGTATGCGTGATATGGCAATTAAGATGATGAGAAATATTGGAGACTTTGCAGGGGGTTGTAACGTTCAGTTTGCTGTGAGCCCTGACGAAGCAGAGGATATCATAGCTATTGAGATTAACCCTCGTGTTTCTAGGTCTTCAGCACTAGCTTCTAAAGCAACAGGATACCCGATTGCGAAAGTTGCCACGAAACTTGCTATCGGTTACACTTTAGATGAATTGCAAAATCAGATTACAGGAACTACTTCGGCCTTATTCGAGCCTACACTAGATTATGTTATCGTAAAGATACCTCGATGGAATTTTGACAAGTTTGATGGGGCCGACCGAACCCTAGGCTTGCAGATGAAATCGGTAGGAGAGGTTATGGGCATTGGAAGAAGTTTCCAAGAGGCTCTGCATAAAGCTACTCAATCTCTCGAGATTAAAAGAAATGGATTAGGAGCTGATGGAAAAGGTTATACCAACTACGATCAGATTATTCAGAAATTAACGGTACCTAGTTGGGATCGAGTTTTCGTGATTTATGACGCCATTCAATTAGGTATCCCATTAGAGCGAATTCATGAGATTACCAAAATCGACCGTTGGTTTTTGCGTCAGTATGAAGAGTTATACTTACTTGAGAAAGAAATCTCATTGCATACCATTGACACATTAAGTCGTGATTTACTACTAGAAGCCAAACAGAAAGGATTTGCAGATCGTCAAATCGCACACATGCTCGATTGTTTGGAGAGTCAAGTCTATCAAAAGCGAGAAGACCTAGGGGTTAAGCGGGTATATAAATTAGTTGATACTTGTGCTGCTGAATTTAAAGCCCAAACACCGTATTATTATTCAACTTTCGAGGCGAGTCTAAAAAATTCTAAGGGTGAAACCTACGTTTCTAATGAATCTGTAGTTACCGATCGTAAGAAAGTAGTTGTTTTAGGATCTGGTCCTAATCGAATTGGCCAAGGTATTGAATTCGACTATTGTTGCGTTCATGGGGTTTTAGCAGCTGCTGAATGTGATTATGAGACCATTATGATTAACTGTAACCCTGAAACAGTATCGACCGATTTTGATACTGCCGATAAATTATATTTCGAGCCTGTCTTCTGGGAACATATTTATGATATTATTAAACATGAAAAGCCAGAAGGTGTAATTGTTCAATTAGGAGGCCAAACCGCACTAAAACTTGCAGAAAAGTTAGAACGATACGGGGTTAAGATTATAGGAACAAGTTTCTCAGCTCTTGACTTGGCAGAAGATCGTGGTAGTTTTTCTACACTTTTGAAAGATAATGACATTCCATATCCGAAGTTTGGTGTAGCTGAAAATGCTGAGGAGGCGCTGCAGCTTGCCGACGAACTTGGATTTCCTCTTCTTGTTCGCCCGTCTTATGTGCTCGGAGGACAGGGAATGAAGATTGTAATTAATAAGCAAGAATTAGAGGCTCATGTAGTAGACTTACTTCGAAGTATTCCTAACAATAAGTTATTACTAGACCATTATTTAGATGGAGCTATTGAGGCTGAGGCTGATGCGATTTGCGATGGCGAAGATGTTTACATCATCGGAATTATGGAGCATATTGAGCCTTGTGGAATTCACTCTGGAGATTCAAATGCGACACTTCCTCCGTTCAATTTAGGAGAGTTCGTTATGCAACAAATTAAAGATCATACCAGAAAGATTGCACTTGCTCTTAATACGGTTGGTTTAATTAATATTCAATTCGCCGTTAAGGATGATACGGTATATATCATTGAGGCAAACCCTCGTGCATCAAGAACAGTACCTTTTATTTCTAAAGCATATGGTGAACCTTATGTAAATTACGCTACTAAGGTGATGCTAGGAGAGAAAAAATTAAGCGACTTTAATTTCAATCCATATCTTGATGGATATGCAATCAAACAGCCTGTTTTCTCATTTAATAAATTCCCTAACGTCAATAAGAATCTAGGCCCTGAAATGAAGAGTACAGGGGAGAGTATTTTATTTATTGAGGATTTAAAAGATGATGACTTCTACGAGCTGTACACTCGAAGAAAAATGTATTTATCAAAATAAAAGGGGTCTTAATTATAAAGACCAATCGTGATGAAATATGCCTGGCTGGTCTTTTCTTTCAAAGGTGTGTGATCCAAAAAAATCACGCTGCGCTTGAACTAGATTTACAGGTAACTCTGAAGAGTGAAGCGCATCGTAGTAACTTAGGCTACTCGAAAGTGTTCCGACAGGTAATGCGTGCTTAGTACCTAAGAGAACCAATTCACGTAATCCTTCTAAAGTTTCTTTTAAGGTCGGTTTGAAGTGAGATGATTCGAATATATGTTCGATAGCTTCTTTTTCAAAACTGACTGCCAAATCGCCTAACATTTCAGATTGAATAATACAACCTCCACGCCATAGTTTGATGACACTTAGCAAATCGATTTGGTAATCATAAACCTTTGAGGCTTCACTAATTTGGTGTAATCCCTGACCATAGGCGATGGCAAAACTTGCGTATAGTGCCTTTTCTGCCTGTTTAGAGAGTGTGTTGAAATCGATAGTTTCTAGTTGAGCCTTATTTTCTGATAGTTGCAATCGTAATTCTTTTAGAGCCGATAGGGCTCGTTGACTAACCGCCATATCGATACTTGGAATAGCAATTCCCAGATCCATAGCGTTTTGAGAAGTCCATTTACCTGTACCTTTTTGTTTTGCCTTATCGAGAATATTATCGATGAGTTCACCTCTTCCTTCTGGATCTTTAGTTCCTAAAATAGCTGCGGTTATCTCGATTAAGAAAGAAGATAATCTTCCTTTTTGAAAGCTCTCAAAGGCTAACTTTATTTCTGCATTCGAGAATCCGAATGATCTGAAAAGTGCGTAGACTTCTGCAATACTCTGCATAATAGCATACTCTATGCCATTATGAACCATTTTCACATAGTTGCCTGCACCAGCGCGTCCGACATAAGAAACACAAGACTCACCCTGGTATTTCGCTGAAATTGCTTCGAAAATTGGAGCTACCTGCTTGTAGGCTTCTAGAGCACCACCTGGCATAATACTAGGACCCTTTCGCGCTCCTTGAGCACCACCAGATACTCCAGTTCCTAGAAATAGCAGTCCTTTGCTATTCAGAAATTGCTCCCGCCGCTCTGTGTCAAGAAAATGACTATTACCCCCGTCAATGATTAAATCACCTTTGTCGAGTTTAGGGATTAATGATTCTATAACCTGATCAACAATAGTTCCAGCAGGAACTAAAAGCATGATTGTTCTGGGTGAGGAAAGACTCCTTATAAAATCATCAGTGGATGTGAATGCCTCTAGCTTGTGCTCTTCTAAACGCTCAGATTGCATAGCGCTAACTTGCTTTGGGTCAAGGTCTAAACCACTTACTCTAAACCCATGATCTGCCACATTGAGAAGCAGGTTTCGTCCCATTACGCCTAATCCTATTAAACCGAAGCTTGATTTATTCATAGTTATCCACTTTAAATATTAAAACGAAATTAAGAATGTATATTCGCCTTGTCGCAAAAATCGAATAATTCTGACCAATTAAAAAGCGTTTATGTCATTCACGAAGGCCGATTCTCAATTAATTGTTCTGTTTGGAGCATCGGGTGACCTTACTTCTAGAAAACTAATTCCAGCCTTAATTCGCTTATTTGACAATGATTTAATTTCCCAAAACACACGTATTTTGGGGGTAGGTAGGAGTCTTTTATCAAATACCGAATTTGCTTTAAAGGTACTTCTTCAAAATGAACACCTTGCCGACGATTCTCGTCAGGCACATTACAATAAATATGCGGATCGATTTTTATATTTTACTTTAAGTAAGGATTATTTAGATGATTATGGAGCACTTGCAGAAAGAGTTTATGAAATCGATCAAACTTATGATTTAGGTGGAAGGTATTTATTTTATTGTTCAACACCACCAAACCTGTACGAATCCATTGCTGAGCGGCTGAAAAACTCAGGATTATTAGATGATCAAGAAGGAGACACTTCATTTAGGAAACTTGTTGTAGAAAAGCCTTTTGGATATAGCTTGGAGACTGCTAAGTCTATTAATGAAGGTTTACATCGATATTTTAACGAGGAACAGATATATAGAATTGATCATTACCTGGGTAAAGAAACGGTTCAAAATCTTTTAGTGACGCGATTCTCGAATTCTATATTTGAGCCTCTTTGGAATTCCAAATACATCGAACGTGTTGAAATTACCAATGCCGAATCTGATGGAGTAGCCCTAAGAGGTGGTTATTACGATCATACAGGCGCACTTAGAGATATGTTTCAGAATCACCTATTACAACTTGTTTCTCTAGTGGTTATGGAGCCTCCACAATCCGAAAACTCTGAGGATATAAGAAATGAGAAAGTCAAAGCACTAGAGGCTTTAAGACCACTTATAACCTCAGATGAAATCGAACGAAATACGTTGAGAGGTCAGTATACTGCCTCAAGGATTAATGGTGAGCTTGTAGAGGGTTATCGCGAAGAACAAGGCGTTTCACAGCAATCTTTTACCGAAACTTACGCTGCGGTCCGATTTTTTGTTGACAATGAGCGATGGAAGGGTACTCCTTTTTACGTGAGAACAGCCAAACGGATGCCGACCACAGTAACAGAGATAGTAATTTTCTTTAAGCGACCGGAGCAACAAATATTTCAATACAGTGCAGGTCACTCAAAGAAGAATATTCTGGTTATCCGTATTCAACCAAATGAAGGTATTCTTTTGAAATTTGGAGTAAAACAACCTGGACAGGGTTTTAAGGCGCAGCAAGTAAACATGGATTTTTATTACGATAGCTTCACGGATAGAAAGGTGTTGCAGGCCTATGAGCGCCTCTTATTAGATGCGTTAAACGGTGACGCCACGCTCTATGCCAGAGCAGAAGAGGTCGAAAAAGCATGGGAGTTTGTAGATCCAATTATTGCACATTGGAATAGTCAAACTATGCCAATGCACGGTTATCCTGCCGGAACTTGGGGACCAAAAATGTCCAATGACTTTATTGAAGGGCCGGGTTATTGGAGAAATCCTGGCGAACACCTCACCGATGATGAAAATTATTGTGTAATTTCATCCTAATGGATAAGAGAATCTACTCGAACAAAGCAGCTTTAACCGAAGCATTCGCTCATTATTTAGCTCAGTTAATTACAGAAAAATTAAGTACACCCTTAGGTTATAAAGAGGGTTTTCACTGGGCTTTATCGGGTGGAAGTACTCCAGTTAGTCTCTTTGATTTCTTGGTAGAAGGTTACAGTGCTCAAATCGATTGGTCATCCGTTTACTTCTATTGGGGAGATGAACGTTGCGTAGCTCCGAATGATTCGCAGAGTAATTATGGAATGACCTGCAAACATTTACTCAATCATATTGACCACCAAACGGATCGCGTCTTTAGAATTAAAGGGGAGGATATCCCAGAGGTTGAAGCAGATCGTTATCATCAACTTCTAAAGGCTCATCCTATTATGGACTTAGTGATGTTAGGCTTAGGTGAGGATGGGCATACCGCCTCGATTTTTCCACATGAAATCGACTTATACCGTGCAGATGCCTATGCCGTAGCTGCAAGTCACCCTTTAGGTCAACGCAGAATAAGTATGACCGGTAAAATGATTGATGCAGCTACTCAAACGGTGTTTTTGGTTTCAGGTGCTTCTAAGGCAACCGTTGTTGAAGAGATCGCCAACAATAAGCCTGCCGCTTCTGCTTATCCAGCAACTTTAGTAAAGAATGCGATTTGGTTTTTAGATGAGGACGCCTCTTCACTCCTCTAAAGCTCGATTTAAATTAGCTTCAGGAAGATCCTTTTTAGTTTTAGCTCCAAGTTCTCTCAATTTATCGATACTTCGAACGACATTACCACGACCTAAATGAAGCTTATTCATGGCATCTTCATAGGTTTTTTTGGCATCATTCATTCGCACCCCAACCTTATTCATATCTTCAATAAACCCAACAAACTTATCGTGAAGCGCTCCTGCCTTTTGTGCGATCTCTAAAGCATTTTTATGCTGTCGATCGCTAATCCACATCGCATCTATGGTTCGTAAGGTTGCGAGTAGTGTAGTAGGGGTAACCAGGATAATATTCTGATCAAATGCCTTAGAATAAAGCAATGGGTCTTTTTGTAGGGCAACTCCAAAAGCGGGTTCAATTGCAATAAACAAGATCACAAATTCAGGCGAATTAACCTCATATAGGTCTTCATACCGTTTTTCGCTTAGCTCTTTAATGTGTCTTTGAATCGAATTTAAATGAAGCTTAGCAAAAGTTTCTTTTTCAGTCTCATCCTCAGCATTGATAAATTGCTCATAGTGGACAAGAGAAACCTTCGAATCAACAATAAATTTTTTATCATCAGGTAGGTTAATGATCACGTCGGGCATTAACCTTTTCCCCTCAGTGGTGGTAAAACTTTGCTGAACGGAGTATTCAATATCCTTTCGTAGACCTGATTTTTCGAGAATTCGTTCAAGTACCATTTCACCCCAATTTCCTTGCATTTTATTATCTCCCTTTAAAGCCTTTACAAGATTTGCCGCCTCATTTTGCATGAGTAGACTTTGCTCTTGCATGTGCTTTAGCTCTACCTTAAAGGTTTCGTGAAAGGTTAGGTTTTGTTTATTTGAATCCTCTACTTTTTTTGAGAAGTCACTGATGCGTTCTCTTAGAGGGTCGAGTAATAGCTTTATACTCTCTTTATTTTGCTCATTCATTTTCGATGATTTTTCATCTAAAATTTTCTGAGCAAGATTTTCGAATTCAGTTTGAAATTTCTTCTGCAGGGTTTCAACTTCTTTAGCTCTCTCATCTTCTTTAGATTTTAAAGATGTTAACTCTGCTTCTAAGTGAATTAGCTGGCGCAATTGCTCTTCTTTTTCCTGAGTAAGCGTTTTAACATTGGCATCTGAATCAGATAGTTGATCAGAAAGCTGTCTTATGCGCTCGTTAAGAAGGGTTTGCGATCCAATTGAATTCAATTTCTTACCAAAGAAATATCCGGTAGTACCAAGAACTAGTGCAAGAATCGTTAGTGCAATCTCAGCCATCACTTAATTTTTAATTGTTACGTCCATAAAAGGTCTCTTGAATTCGATAGTATTTTTTGGTTCATTCTCTAACTTATAAGGTTCACGAGAGGTTGAGACCACTCCAGTAATATGTTCAATAGCCTTGGCAAGTAATGGCTCACTAGTGGATCCAAGTTGACCCATATTTAGTACAGATTCAGATTGAATAAAATCAGGCACTAAACCGTTAGTGTAGTCAGAGAATCCAATAGAATTCTCATATCGCCCAACCAAGGGTTGCAATGCCCAGGATACGTTTGAATTGATAAAGGATTCTCTACTTGGGTGATAGAGGAAAGGGAAGTTCGAATATCCGCTAACATCATCGACAAGGGTGATTGAAAATTCGTTTTTACCTCGAGTCGTATCACCAATATGGATGACTTGCATATGAGGGTCTAAACCATTGATAAGAAGTTCACTAGCTGAGGCACTAGTGGTCTCTGTGAGAATGTAAACTCGTTGGAGGTTCAGTCCCTTGTTAGTATCAAAATAATCTTCTAATTGACTTCCGAAGGCTTCATTCCATTTTTCATTCCAGTCTTGACGAGCGAAGACGGTCTCTTCTGTCGCATTGTAAATACGGCTTGCAATTTTGCGTGCTGAAGCAGTTGAACCTCCGGAATTATACCTGAGGTCAAGAACCACTTCGTTTACCCCGTTACTTTGAAATTCATCAAATACTGCCATAACCTCTGTATCATAATTGGCGATAAATGCATTGTACATAAGGTATCCGATCTTTTTTTCTTCAACAGTTAAAACGGTATCCAAATAAATAGGATGTTCGGCTAAATTCTCCTCTTTGGTAAGCAGAACAGATTCTTCTCTGTTTACAAAATCTCCATCAACATATTCCACTTTACCCAATGTGTAACTGTCATCGGTTGAGAATAATAACTCAAGATAATTGGAGGTAGTGATTGGTGTTCCGTTTACTCTATTGAATAGATCTCCTCGCTGTACGCCTTGTCTTTCGGCATCAGAGTTCTTAACGGTGTATTTGGTATATAGGATTACGTCTTCACTATCCTCTGCTTTTAATACGAGTCCAAACTCTAGTCCATTACTTTTAGATATCCCCGATAAAGTATTGGTTAATTCAGTATAATCGTCTGAATAGAAAGTAAATCGATCTTCTGGGTCGAGTAAACTTTTAATGAAATTCTCTGGCTCTGGATTGGCGTTTAAATATTCAATATAATCTGAGGTGTTTTCAATCTTTGAATCTGCCAAATTAGGAACCCTACTTTGCCAGTAATACCATAAATTCATCGATCTCCACATAAAATTTTGAATTTCGATGTCTTTGAGACTTACTTGTTCTATTTCGGAATTGACAGGATCTGAGGAACAGGAATATAATAAGATGATTACTCCAACTAATAAAGGGTATGTTATTTGTTTCAATTTCATAAATCGTGCTTTGTAACAAATTTAGGATGATTTCGTCTTAAATTGGAGAACCTTAAGAATCATTTGTGAAAGAGGCTGTTTACATCGAAACTGTTCATCAGATTGAGCAAAAATTATA
>JAAZVG010000159.1 GCA_018623655.1 Flavobacteriaceae bacterium | reverse complement strand
TGGATGCAAGCTTTATCATCTATAAATTTCTATGACTTAAAGACCGTTACCTTTGAACTTATTAATCGACTGGGTATTAACAAGCTACAAGAATCGCTTTTAAACAATGAGCATCCTTTTTTTGAAGAAGGGTTATCGCTAGAGTCAAGTGGTAATTTAATCGCAGAATTAGGACTCGTTCGCGAAAATTATCTAGAAGCCTACGATATTAAACAGAATGTATTATCGGCTGTAATCTATTGGGACAAGCTTCTTCTGTTATCTCAACAGGAAGAAGGTGAAAAACGATATGTTACAATCCCGAAATATCCTGCAGTTAGAAGAGATTTAGCGCTCTTAATTGATAAAGAAATTCTTTTTAGCGAAATCGAAAATACCTGCTTTGAAACGGAGCGTAAGCTACTTAAATCAGTCAATTTATTTGACGTTTATAACGGTAAATCTCTTGCTGAAGGAAAGAAGTCTTATGGTATTAGTCTTATACTATCTGATTCTGAAAAGACCCTGACTGATAAGCAAGTTGATAAGACTATGGGACGTATCGTTAAAAAACTTCAAGAAAAATTTGATTGTTCATTGCGATAATCAATTCCATTTTTACCGGACTTATTGTAATTTTGAATAGCTAGAAAAAGATTATTATGATTCCGAAACTCAACCTTTTAGAGAAACTTCAGTCTCAAAAAGAGATAGATCAACGTTTTTACAACGAAATTGATTTATCTAACCTTTTTAATTATCCGATTAGAAAGGAAAGTAAATCATCAATCGAAGATCGTCTAAAGAGCTTAAACTACCAGGCTATTAATAAGGTTAATGTTGACAAACTGGAAAAAGGAGAAGTCTACCATATAGACAGCATTCGCGAAATCGCGACTACCTATCGATTAAGATTTTTACCTCTTAAATATTTTAAACCACCACTTCCAGAAGAAGCTATAAAGAAGATTGAAGATTTCGAAAACAAACATCAAACAGAAATACAAAATCTTCAAATCTTAGCTCCATCGAAGCTTTTCAAACTTGAAAATCAGGATGATCCACTTCTCTTTGCACCTATTGGAAATGGATACTATACATTAATACATCAATGGGGTGGAGATCTCAGCGGTTATAGAAAATTTTTAGTTTGGCCTTTGAGAGGCCCTGTAGAACTTGTAATTACCTTATTACTTGTGAGTTACCTATTAACAATGCTGGTTCCCGACGGGCTATTCTCAAAAGAATCGAGTTCAATGCAATTCTGGATCTTATTTTTCTTCTTTTTCAAAGGAGTCATTGGCTTAACCATTTTCTTTGGTATATCAATGGGCAAAAACTTTAACCCCTTTATTTGGAATTCGAAGTACTTTAACGCCTAACTGTACAATGAATTTCGAAGCGTCTTGATGTCTTTACTTTCCATGTAATCATCAAAGCTCATATACCTATCAATAACTCCTTTCGGAGTGATTTCTATAATTCGGTTTGCTACAGTGTTAGCGAATTCGTGGTCATGTGTTGTTACCAGTAAATTCCCTTTAAATTGTTTAAGCGAATTATTAAAAGCCGTAATACTCTCAAGATCGAGGTGATTCGTTGGTTCATCAAGCATCAGAACGTTAGCTCGAAGAAGCATCATTCTACTGAGCATGCATCGAACCTTCTCACCTCCTGAAAGAACATTGCATTTCTTCAAAGCTTCTTCTCCACTGAACAGCATCTTACCCAAGAAACCTCTTAAGTGAACTTCCTCACGCTCCTCTTCTGTTTTCGCATATTGACGAAGCCAGTCGACTAGACTTACGGCCTCGTTGAAGTAAAGTTCGTTATCAACAGGCAAATACGATTGAGTGGTAGTAACACCCCAAGAATAAGTTCCAGCAGACGCCTGAACCTCTCCAGCAATAATTTGATAGAATGCGGTAGTTGCACGTGCGTCTCGAGAAATAAGCGCAATTTTATCGGTTTTCACCATATTCAAATCAATCTTATCAAAAAGAACAACTCCATCCTCAGAAATTGCTTTTAATCCCTCGACTTGTAGAATCTGATCACCTGCTTCACGTTCTCTTTCAAAAATAATTGCAGGATATCGACGTGATGAGGGCTTGATATCTTCTACCTTCAATTTATCAAGCATCTTCTTTCTTGAAGTAGCCTGTTTACTCTTTGCCACGTTTGCACTGAATCGCTGAATAAATTCTTGAAGTTCTTTCGCCTTTTCTTCAGCCTTTTTATTTTGTTGCGCCCGCTGACGTGCCGCTAATTGGCTACTCTCGTACCAAAAGGTATAATTACCAGAAAAGAGATTGATCTTTCCAAAGTCAATGTCTGCAATATGCGTGCACACCGCATCCAAAAAGTGACGATCATGGGATACAACTAGTACCGTATTTTCGTAATTCCCTAGAAAATCTTCAAGCCAGCTAATTGTGTCATAATCGAGGTCATTGGTCGGCTCATCCATAATAAGCACATCTGGATTACCAAATAGCGCCTGAGCCAATAATACTCTTACCTTCATTTTAGGGTCTATATCAGCCATTAACTGATAATGTAAATCCTCTTTAATTCCTAGGTTAGATAAGAGTGCTGCGGCCTCTGAATCTGCATTCCAGCCGTTCATTTCTTCAAATTGAACTTGAAGTTCTCCTATTCGATCGGCATTTTCATCACTATAATCCGCATAAAGAGCATCTATTTCTTGCTTAATACCGAAGAGCGCTTTATTGCCTCTTACAACTGTTTCTAATACTGGGAAATCGTCACAGGCATTGTGATTTTGTTCTAAAACGGACATTCGTTTACCTGGCTCTAAATGAACGTGACCTGAGGTAGGGTCCTGTTTTTTTGAAAGAATTTTCATGAAAGTAGACTTACCAGCACCGTTGGCTCCAATGATGCCATAACAATTGCCATGCGCGAAGGTTACGTTTACCTCATCAAATAAAACGCGTTTCCCGAATTGAACCGAGAGATTCGAAACTGACAGCATAGAGAATTAACCGTTTAATTTTTTGTGATCTGCAAGAAAGGTGGCTAAACCTTTATCGGTAAGTGGGTGATTAAGAAGTGAAAGCATTGCTGATAGCGGTCCAGTCATAACATCAGCCCCTATCTGCGCACACTCGACAATGTGCATAGGGTGACGAACTGAGGCGGCTAATATCTCTGTTTCAAAATCGTAATTATCATAAATGTTACGAATGTCTTCTATAAGACGAAGACCATCAGTAGCGATATCATCCAGTCTGCCAATAAATGGTGAGACATAGGTTGCTCCTGCCTTGGCAGCTAAAAGAGCTTGACCTGGAGAGAAAATTAGTGTACAATTCGTTCTAATACCCTTGTTTGAGAAGTAGGAAATTGCCTTAAGCCCTTCTTTGATCAT
>JAAZVG010000158.1 GCA_018623655.1 Flavobacteriaceae bacterium | reverse complement strand
TATAGAGCGGTAAATAGGAAACTCATTCCCATGAGTACCACAAGTAACATAAGTAGTCGTTTTATCATTTCAAAACGACCATTCCAAAGCATTAAAAGTACCCCAGTACCGATGAAGATCATAAGAACTGTCTTTGAAACTTCTTGGTCTGAAAGCAGTTGTAATCCCATTAAAGTTCCGCTAAGATTACCTCCCTGATAGGCTGCGTTTCCGATAAAAATAGAAGAGACAATAAGGCCTAAAACTACAATTCTGAGTACCGGTAGTCTTATTCCTCTCATGATGATTTGATCAAGTTCTTCATTTAGAGCCCAGCCTAGACGAGCAGCTATTTCCTGAAAATAGTAGGTGATTACAATCGAAATAGTGAGAGCCCAAAGTAATTCAATCCCAAAATCTACCCCGGCAAGAGTACATGTGGTAACCGTACCTGGGCCTATAAAAGCAGCCGCAATGAAGACCCCTAGATGTTTCTGTTTCATCATACCTACGAGAATACTTACTAACTTAGAGAAATTTTAGCTTATGGAAACAAAACAAGAAATTGTGAGTGATTGGTTACACCGATACACCGGAAAGCCTTCACACGAATTTGGCAAGTATATTCTTCTTACTAATTTTTACAAATACGTTTCAAAATTCGCCGAAATTACAGGCGCCACAGTAGAAGGAAAAGATCGAGTAATGGCATCTGCTACTCACGATGAAATAAGTATCATCAATTTCGGTATAGGTAGTCCTAACGCGGCTTTAATAATGGATCTTTTGATGGCAGCAGAGCCTGAGGCAGTTTTGTTTTTAGGAAAGTGTGGAGGTCTTAAAAAAAGAAATCAAATCGGAGATTTTGTGCTGCCTATTGGAGCGATACGTGGCGACGGAACTTCAGATGATTATTTACCTAAAGAGGTGCCCGCATTACCATCTTTCGCGCTACAAAGAGCCATCTCTTCAACCATCAAGGATCGAGCACAAAACTATTGGACAGGGACCGTATTCACTACCAACCGAAGAGTATGGGAACACGACAAGAAATTTAAGTCTCATCTCAAAAAGGTACGAGCTTATGCTATCGATATGGAGACCGCAACCCTTTTCACCGTTGGCTTCCACAATAGAATTCCTACAGGAGCCCTTTTACTAGTAACAGATCAACCTATGGTTCCTGAAGGGGTGAAATCGATGGCTCAGGACGAAGAAAACAAGCGGGTTTTTGACACCCAACACGTTCAAATAGGAATCGATTCTTTGAAGCAATTGAAAGACAAAGGGGAAACGATTAGACATTTAAAATTCTAATTATTAGTATCTTCGAAAGGCTGTGAATTAGATATTATGGACTCATTTCTGTTATTTTTTGAAGAGATGCCCGTCTGGATGAAGGCGGCTTGGATCTTTTTTGTACTCGGTGTTTTTTGGGTCGCCGAGGGTTATTACGCCCAGACCAATTTCAGTTATAAAAAATGGAAACACGCTCGTGTTAATGGTTCACTATTAGCCATGGTGATGATCATCAATGTCGGTTTTGGAGCACTCACCGCGCTATTATATCAATGGCTATCTTCAACCCATTTTGGACTCCTAAATCTTTTTGAATTACCCGTATGGACCGAACTAATTATCGCTCTGGTTATACTCGATTTAATTGCACAATACTTCGTCCATTATCTCTTGCATAAAGTGCCCGCTTTATGGAGGCTTCATTTAGTGCATCATAGCGATAAACACGTCGATGTAACTACAGGCACTAGACATCATCCACTAGATTTTCTACTCCGAGAAACCTTTGCTTTAATAGCAATTGCAATCACCGGTATGCCCATCGCCTTCTATTTATTTTATCGAATCTTGAGTGTGGTTTTCACCTACTTTACGCATGCAAACATTGCATTACCAGCAAAGGTTGACCGTACAATAAGTTATCTTTTTGTAACACCAAATATGCATAAAATTCATCATCACAACGAGCTTCCTTGGACCGATTCTAACTTTGGAAATATGTTGTCTATTTGGGATAGACTATTCGGAACTTTTGTGTACGGCGATGTAAAAAAAGTAGTGTACGGTGTGGACATTGCCGACCACAAAAATGATGAAAGCTTACTTACTCAATTGGGTCTCCCGTTTGATCAATCCGTAAAATCAAAAAACTAAAAATCCAGACCTCTCTCGATAGTTATCATAACAAACAAAACTAAACGATAGCTATTTATGAAAAGGCCTGGATAGGTTGTATCTACTACAATCGCTAACTATACTTTATTAACGACTTAAACCGGATTTTGTTACAAAGCTTGTTTAAAGGGCCCAAAAATAAGGCAACAAATAGAATACCCAAAACGTTATAAGGAGAATAGAGATCAGGTTAAGACCAAAGCCTGCTCGCATCATTGAGGACATATTGATATAGCCTGATCCAAAAACCACAGCATTGGGCGGGGTCGCTACCGGTAACATAAAGGCACAAGAAGCAGCAAGTGTGGCTGAAACCATAAAAATATAAGGGTGAACTCCCATGGCTGCCGCCAGAGGAGCCAAAACGGGCAAAATCATTGCCGTAGTAGCTAAATTCGAAGTCACCTCTGTCAAGAAATTAATCACTGCCACTAAGACTAAGGTCATAACCAATAAAGGGAGAAAATCGAGCTGAGTGAGCTGTTCGGCTAGCCATTTAGCAAGACCCGTGTCTTTAAACCCCTGTGCTATAGCTAATCCCCCTCCGAAGAGTAATAATATGCCCCACGGAATTTTCTTTGCATCGTCCCATTCAAGAACTCCACCTTTTTCTTCACTACTGGGAATTACAAAAAGTAAAATGCCCGCGATAAGGGCAATGAGGGTATCATCAATTGCGGGTATAATTGGGCTAAAAAGAAACGAGCGTGTCATCCATGCAAAGGCAGTAAGTACAAAAACAATCAGTACTCGTTTTTCATTAGAAGACATTATTCCTAATAGCTTTCGTTGTCTTTTGATTTCTTCGACTCCACCTGTAAAATGAGCTGCCTCAAGCTTCACAGCATATCGAGTGAGGTAAACCCAACATATAAATAATAAAAGAACGGAGAGTGGAAATGCAAAAAGCATCCAGTCTAAAAAGTTAATTTCTACCTCATAGAGTTCTTTAACGATGCCCGCTAGGACCAGGTTAGGTGGTGTTCCAATCAATGTTGCTATTCCACCTAATGAGGCACTATAAGCTATAGCCAGCATTAACATCTTTCCGAATTCTTCATGCTCGTTTTCAGGAGTATCGGGATGATCTCGAAACTGAGCTACGATGGCAAGACCTATAGGAAGCATCATCACCGAGGTAGCTGTATTAGAAATCCACATAGAGAGAAAGGCAGTAGCTACCATAAACCCCAGAACTATCATT
>JAAZVG010000157.1 GCA_018623655.1 Flavobacteriaceae bacterium | reverse complement strand
TCCACCATGGTCTCGAATGAACTCCTCGGCTAACTTATCTAATTCGAGGGGCATTGCCCCTGGCTTCACCTCCTTAGCGAGCATTCCCAGTGTTTTAGAAACGAGCTGAGCACTCTCTCGCATGAATTCAATCTCCTCCGCAGTCTTTAATATTACAGCACCCATTTAAATTAAGGGTTTTTGAGTCATTGAAGCAGGTTGGTCAATACCCATTAATTTAAGGATGGTTGATGCGATATCTCCAAGCACTCCATCTTTTACTTCTTTCAGTTCCTTATCGACTAAAATGAGCGGAACAGGATTGGTAGTGTGCGCAGTATGCGGTGAGCCGTCCGGGTTAATCATGGTATCACAGTTGCCGTGATCGGCAATTACCAGCGTTGTGTAATCTTGATTTAGTGCTTCAGTAATCAAAGTCTCAGCACAACTATCAACGGTTTCGCATGCTTTGATGGCTGCATTCATATCTCCAGTATGCCCTACCATATCGGGATTAGCAAAGTTTAGACAAATAAAATCGAAGGTTCCCTCGGCTAAATGAGGTTCAAGAGCATCTCTTATTTCAAAGGCACTCATTTCTGGCTTAAGATCATAGGTAGCTACCTTTGGTGAGGGACAAAGTATGCGTTCTTCTCCTTCGAAAGGAGCTTCTTTTCCACCGTTGAAAAAGAAGGTTACGTGTGGATACTTCTCTGTCTCTGCAATTCTTAACTGCGTCTTTTGAGCTTTTGAAATTACTTCACCTAACGTTTCATTTAGATTGTCTTTGTCAAACACGATACTGACATTCTTAAAGTTGTCGTCGTATCGGGTCATCGTTACAAAATGCAATTTAAGGGGTTGCATTTCTTGTTCTGGAAATGCAGTTTGTGATAACGCTTGCGAGAGTTCTCTGCCTCGATCAGTTCTAAAATTAAAAAATAGGACGACGTCCTTTTCTTTAATGTTTCCGATAGCATTTCCTTGTTCATCCACCTTGATAATTGGCATGATAAACTCGTCGGTAATTCCATTTTCGTATGAAGCTTCAATTTCACTAACGACATCTTTAGTCTGGTTACCTTGTGCTTTCACGATGGCGTCATAGGCAATCTTCACACGCTCCCAGCGTTGATCGCGATCCATTGCGTAATAGCGTCCCGTAACTGAGGCTAGGACTGCTTTCTTGTTTACGATATAGTCTTCTAAACTTTTAATGTATCCCGCACCACTTTTTGGATCCACATCTCGTCCGTCTGAAAAAGCGTGAATAAAGATATTCGAATGCTCGCCACTGGTCTCAAAGAAATCGATCAGCGCTCTTAGGTGACTTGTGTGTGCATGAACACCGCCATCACTACATAGACCTAAAAGGTGGACATTTACTCCTTCTTTGTTCGCGTAGGTTAGTGCGCTTTGAAGTACTTCGTTTTGGGCAAAACTTCCTTCGTCAACCGCCTTGTTTATCTTGGCAAAGTCTTGATAAACAATTCTGCCCGCTCCAAGGTTCATGTGTCCGACTTCGCTATTACCCATTTGCCCTTCAGGAAGACCGACATGCATACCATAGGTTTTCAGTGTGGTATGAGGATATTGTTGATATAAGCTGTCTATAAAGGGAGTATTGGCTTGTTCAATGGCAGAGATCTTTGGATCAGGTGACATACCCCATCCATCTAAGATCATCAGAAGTACCTTTTTGTTCATGCTATTCGCTTTTGGTTGATACAACAAAGTTACGATATATAAGGAAGAAGAAGCGGATTGATATCTAGAAGCTGCTCCCTCAGATAGGAAGTTTTTAGGCTAGAGTTAATCACTTCAATACCCTTTACTTTTTGTCGTAAGGCGATTTCGTACACCCCTTTATTGAGATAGCGCTTAAGAATGGGAATTGATTCAGGAGCATAAGATAAATGCCAAGGTTCGTATTTAAACCCTTTACGCTCCGGGTGATTGGTATACACCAAATAGAATCCGTAGTTGGCCGCGTTATCAGTTAACCAGTGATGTAAGTTTTCGAAGGCTCCTCCACTATTAAAATGCTCTTCAAGTAAAACATCGCCTTCAATCTTTATTTTACCCTGTATAACGTCAATATCGGTGCCCCAATGATGCCTTGAAGTTCCTGGAATAGTTGAGTATTCGATAATCTTGTTAACAGCCGCTACAGGGGTCATTCCTTCTCGAATAAACCTATCAAATTTAGTTTCAAAAATGGCTTTTTGTCTAGAATAAGATCTAAAACTGGAGACAGGACTAATCACAATTCCATCTTCCCATGCGGCCACTCGCATTTTATTAAAAGCCTTGAATGTTTTTCTAGTTAAGACAAGCGGGTCTTCTCCTTTCAAAGACGCAGGACTCATTCCCATTAAGCGGTTAACGCTCCAGAAAAAAGAATCTTCTGAATCTATGAATAAGTCTTTTGACCAGCTAGGTAAGCATCCGATAGTTAGGGCAGTTGTAGCGCTTTGTTTTAAAAATACTCTTCGATTAATCATGAGATCACTTTAAACATTTTGTAATGCGGGCCAACACCTTCAATTTCAAATTCATTTCCTAGTACCTGGTATCCATATTTTTGATAGAAACCCACCGCTGAGGTTCGTGCATTAAACCACAAAACATTTTTACCTAGTTCGATTAGTTTAGACTCTGCTGCTTGAAGTAATTTTCGTCCAATTCCACTTCCCTGGTAATCTTCTAAAACGGCCATTCCTCTGAGTTGATAATAGCTATCCTTAATTACAGATTGTGCGTTTACCGTCAAGGTACAGCATCCGATGATTTTATCATTATCTAAAGCAGCAAAATGAATGCTTTCAGGATCATTGTCTCCGCTAAAGTGACAGTCGTCTATGGTCATCCCTTTACGTAAGATGTCTAAACGAACCTTTAAAATTGCCGAGGCTTCTATGGTTTCTATTGATAGCATTTCGACCGATTTTGTAGTAAATTTAAACTTTACAGTAGTTAGCATGCGGATAAAATTCTTTTTTGGCCTCTTTTTTAGTTTTGGATTGCTTTGTGCTCAACAGTCGAAGTCATCTGAACTACACCTGTTACGAGGACAGGTGCTTTATAGAAATAGTTTTGTACAGGACGAAGCAGTTGTTAATTCTACCCGTGATTTGAATACAATCACTGATCAAAACGGTGCATTTGAAATTTATGTTGCTGTAGGTGACGAGTTGGTCTTTAAGGCGGTTAACTATCAACTAGAGGTAGTGAAAATCACGACTGATATCATAAAGAATAATCGCTTAGTGGTGGAGGTAACAGAACGCATTAATGAATTAGATGAAGTTGTTGTTGGGCCCGAAAATCAACAAAAATTTATTGAATTGAAGAATGAAGAATTTAAGGGCTACGACTATGGAATTGATCGCGCTACTCCGGTGCAGAATAGTGCATTGT
>JAAZVG010000039.1 GCA_018623655.1 Flavobacteriaceae bacterium | reverse complement strand
TCTCGGTCTACTGAAGTAAGCACGGCGTGCTTAATATTCATGATTTTTATCGATCGAGCAACTTTTTCAGGCTCAGCCCAGTCTACAGATTCTGGCCGTCCTGTTTTCACACCACAAAAACCACAGCTTCGTGTGCAAATATTTCCTAATATCATGAAAGTTGCTGTGCCTTCTCCCCAACACTCACCCATATTCGGACAACTACCCGAAGTGCATATGGTATGGAGATTATAGGTATCTACTAAGCCCCTAAGTTGCTTGTATTTCTCTCCAGTGGGAAGCGTTACTCGTAACCATTTTGGTTTTCCCTTCGTAGTAGTTTTCTCAGATACAACTTCCATTATTTTCTTTTTGACAAAATTAGGAGATATTCTTCAAATTATCAGCAAGTGCTCTTCTCGCCCTTAGTAATAACACCTTAATATTCCCTTCAGATTGTTCCATTCTTATTGCGATTTGAGCAATAGAAAGTTCATCGAAGTATCGAAACTGTAGAACCGATTGCTGCTTGCTGTTTAGTTTTTTTATCCCGGCTTTTAATCGCCTGTCTTGAATTTCATCTGCCTCACGCTCTTCTAGGGTAACTGAGTCATCGATTACTTCAGAATTTTCTTCAATGAATGCATCGAATATTTCACCTCTTCTTCTTGAACGGATAAGATCAATATGTAGGTTTTTCGAAATACTAATCAGCCAAGTGTTGAATTGAAAATTAGGGTCATAGCGATCTAACTTGTCGAAAGCCTTAGCGAATGTTTGGATGCATAAATCTTCTGCATCAAAAGGATCTATGTTTCGGCTGAGTTGAAAGTGATAAACTTGATCCCAGTATTCATTAAGAAGTTGATTGAAAGCAAGTTGACTTCCTTGCTTTGCCTCTAGAATCAATTGCTGTATTTGATCTTGAATCAAATTATACTAATTAAAGGCTTCTTTTTTACACTGCTCAGAAGGAGCTTTACCGCAATAACTACAGTTCTCTCCATCCTTATTCAAAAATGGGCTTTGACTGGCGCAGGTTCCTGCGAATTCACCATCTTTTTTAGCCCATAACTTAATCGCAATACCAGCTACTGCAAGGAGCAAAATACCGGCGGTTAATAGAACTAATTTCATACTGCAAAGTTACAAACAAACTATAGAATAGTTACTTCGGGTTCTAGCCGAATTTTGAACCTATTATATACTGTTGTCTGTATCTGAGTTGACAGATTTACAATTTGAGATCCTGTAGCACCCCCTTTGTTTATAAGAACCAGCGCTTGTTTATGATGAACCCCCGCATCTCCTGTAAAAGAACCTTTGAATCCGACTTTTTCGATTAACCATCCTGCTGAAATCTTAACTCCGTTGGTTGCAGGGTATACCGGTAAATCTGTGAATTTCTTTTTCAGATTTAGGGCTAACTCTTCCTCGATCACAGGATTTTTAAAAAAACTACCCGCATTTCCTAGAATGTTGGGGTCAGGTAGTTTTGATTTTCTTATTTCGATGACTAGTTCGGCAATTTTTTTAGGTGTGGGTTGGGTTTCAGGATGCCGCTCAAAATAGCTTTTAATAGGAGCGTATTCGATATTTAATTGGGTGGGTTCAGAACTTAATAAATAGGATACCTCCCAGATAATAAAACGATTCTTTCCTTCATTTTTGAAGTAACTATTTCTATACTCGAATAAGCATTTTTCTTTAGAAAAACGTACCCAATTCATCGTTGTCCGATCTAGAGCAAGACAGGATTCGAAAAATTGATTCTGCTCTACTCCATAGGCCCCTATGTTTTGTATTGGAGCTGCCCCGACGCTACCTGGGATAAGTGAAAGGTTTTCTAGCCCAGACAGACCTTCTGAGAGTGTGTGTCTCACGAAATCATCCCAAGATTCACCAGCGGCAGCAGTTACCCTTTTCTGCCCGTTCTCCTGGTTTTCGGTTGTAACTCCTTTGTTACTAATCACTATGACCGGCTTTTCGAGATCTTTCGTAAATAAAATATTACTACCCTTTCCGAGAATTAAGGCGTCCGGGTGATTTTTTATGGCTTCAATCAATGCCTCTTTACTATCCGCAAGTAAAAGGTTAGGTGCATTGGCGGATACTCCGAAAGTATTATATGGTTTTAAGTCAATCACTTTTCTATTAATGAGTACGATTTTTATAGGTAGTTAATGCTAAATCTAGTAATCGAATGGCTCTTTTTAATGCTTCTGTTTCTAGTACATAGGCGATGCGCACCTGATTTATTCCTAGGCCTTTTGTAGCATAGAAACCAGCCGCTGGAGCGAGCATTACCGTTTCACCGTCATATTCGAAATGTTCTAGTAGCCATTGTGAGAAATGTTCGGCATCTGCAACGGGTAATTCAGCAATTAAATAAAACGCCCCTTGAGGATCAGAGACTCGAACCCCTTCGATTGCTGATAATCCTTCTTTGAGCGCGAGCCTTCTCTTATTGTATTCAATATTTACTTCTTTTAGATACGACTCTGGAGTGTCTAATGCCGCCTCACCCGCTATTTGTGCTATCGTGGGAGGTGACAGTCTGGCTTGAGCAAACTTTAATATGCACGACCTAACCTGAATATTTTTTGTAACCACATAACCGATTCTCGCACCACACATACTATATCGTTTTGAGATAGAATCGACCACTACGACGTGTTCATTCATTTCTTCAAGAATAAGGGCCGAATGAAATTCATTTTCACCGTAGACAAACTCTCTGTAAACTTCATCGACTATTAAGAATAAATCATGTTTTTTACACAGGGCTGCTAAAAATTTTAATTCTTCAAGTTTGTATACGTAACCGGTCGGATTTGACGGATTACAGATTAATATTGCCTTTGTTCGATGATTGATATGTACTTCAAAGGCTTCTTGTTTGGGTAACGCGAAATTAGTATCAATAGTAGCAGTGACCGATTTTACGACCAAATTATTCGCTGCTGCGAAACCGTTGTAATTCGCATAAAAGGGTTCAGGGATAATGATTTCATCTTCTGCGTCTAAAAGACTAGCCATTACAAAGGATAGGGCTTCTGAACCTCCAGTTGTAATGATTAAGTCTTCTGCAGTAATCTTTGCCCCAAAACTGTTGTAATACGCTGCCACTTTCGACCGGTGTTCATCACTACCTTCAGTTCTACTGTAAGCAAGGGTGTCGAGACGTATATTCTTAACGGCGTCAATAGCCGTTTTAGGAGTTTTAATATCCGGTTGTCCAATATTAAGATGAAGGACGTTAACTCCCTTATTCTTTGCTGATTGCGCGTAGGGGACAAGTTTGCGAATAGGAGATTGCGGCATAGCAGATCCCTTAGCAGAAATCTTAGGCATATTGTTTTGGTAGTAAAGGTACCAAATTAGTCGATGATATTTCCGCTGATTTTGACGCTGTAAACTGAGGGACTCCCACTGGTAATAAGCGTTAGTACCTTTATAAAAGGTCCTTTTAGTAAATCCTTTGAAATTCGTATTCCGATGCTATCCTTTGCGTAGGGTTGTATTAGATCTGGCTTGTATACTACATCATATCCGTAGGACACATGAGTCTCAAGCAATTTAACAGTATCGTAAGATTGATTATTAAAATGCAAATAGTATATATGAAAATCTCTTTTTGAAATTGATCCAATCGAGATCAGATCCGATTCAAAATTGAGAGCACCTTGTTGTGCATGTATATTTTTAGGAAATAGAAACACAGCAAGTAGGATTACGAATATGATATGATGCCGATGCATGTTACAATAATATTTCAATATGCCTTACAGACAAATAACTTTTATTAATGATATGATCTTTCCTATTTTTGTCGGTATTCGAAGAATCTACTTATCCTTAACTTTTCCCTATGGAAATAGCTGCCCAATATAGTCCAGAGAACATCGAGCAAAAATGGTATGAACACTGGATCTCGAATCAACTATTTGAGTCAAAAGTTGATCAGCGTGAGCCTTACACTATAGTCATACCTCCACCGAATGTCACCGGAGTGCTACACATGGGTCATATGTTAAACAATACGATTCAAGACGTGCTGATTCGCCGAGCGCGATTACAAGGGAAAAATGCTTGTTGGATACCAGGTACTGATCACGCCTCTATTGCAACAGAGGCAAAAGTGGTTGCGCGATTAAAGGAGCAGGGTATTGAAAAGTCTTCACTTTCTAGGGATGAATTTTTGAAGCACGCCTGGGATTGGACTGATGAGTATGGTGGGGTAATTCTCAAGCAGTTACGACGTTTAGGTGCCTCATGCGATTGGTCTAGAACTAAGTTCACTATGGATCCGGATCTTTATGACTCTGTGATTAAGGTCTTTGTAGACCTATATGATAAAGGATTAATCTACAGAGGTTATCGAATGGTTAATTGGGATCCAGAGGCCCAAACAACTCTTTCTGATGAAGAAGTGATCTACAAAGAAATGCAGGGCTCACTGTACTATTTGAGTTATCAATTTGTAGAGGGAGAAGGAGAAATCACCGTTGCGACCACTCGACCTGAAACCATATTTGGTGATGTCGCCATTTGTGTAAATCCTGATGATGAACGATACAAAACATTAATTGGTAAAAAGGTTCGAGTACCGATTTGTAATCGTGAAATTCCTATCATTGCTGATTCTTATGTTGATCCTGAATTTGGAACGGGATGCTTAAAGATTACTCCTGCTCATGATATTAATGATAAGAATATCGGAGATAAGTACGATCTAGCCATCTACGATGTATTTAATGCGGATGGTACCCTTAATGCTCATGCGATGCACTACCAGGGGAGAGATCGTTTCGAGGTACGCGATTCAATTGCTCAAGAGTTAAAAGAACTTGGATTGCTGATTAAGAAAGAGTCGCATTTAAATAATGTCGGCACCTCTGAGCGCACTGGAGCGGTAATCGAACCAAGATTATCAGATCAGTGGTTTCTGAAAATGGAAGAACTTGTGAAGCCTGCTATTGGTTCGGTACTTGAAGATCATTCAATTCAGCTGTATCCGAAAAAATTCGAAAACACTTACCGTCACTGGCTAGAGAATATCAGAGATTGGAATATTTCTCGACAGCTTTGGTGGGGTCAGCAGATTCCTGCTTATTATTATGGTGAAGGTCAAATGGTAGTTGCTACTTCTATGGAAGAAGCTGTTAAAAAAGCGAATCAACTAGCGAAAGAGAAGGCTGAGGCAATTACCTACACCGCAGAGGACTTGACTCAAGATGCAGATGTCTTAGATACTTGGTTCTCTTCTTGGCTTTGGCCGATCAGTGTATTTAATGGTATTCTTGAGCCTGAGAATGAAGAAATCAATTATTATTATCCTACCCAAGATTTAGTAACCGGTCCAGACATCCTCTTTTTCTGGGTAGCCCGCATGATTATTGCGGGTTATGAATACAGAGATGCACCTCCTTTCACTAGCGTATATTTAACAGGATTGGTAAGAGATAAACAAGGCCGAAAGATGAGCAAGTCTTTAGGTAATTCCCCAGATGCTCTTGGTTTGATTGACGCCTATGGCGCCGATGCGGTGCGTGTCGGATTATTACTTAGCTCCGCTGCTGGCAACGATTTACTTTTCGACGAATCGCTATGTGATCAAGGTCGTAGTTTCGCCAATAAGATTTGGAATGCATTTCGATTAATTAAGAGCTTTGAGGTCGCCGATATTGATCAGCCCCTATATGCTAAACAGGGGATTGAATGGTTTGAAGCCTCATTTGCCGCAGCACTAGAACAGATTGACAATCACTATGAGAAGTACCGCATTTCAGATGTTCTGATGAGCATTTATCGCCTAATTTGGGATGATTTCTGTTCTTGGTTATTAGAGATCATTAAACCAGCATATGGCAGCCCAATTGATCAAACGACTTTGAATCAGTTAATTGATATTCTAGATAGACTTTTAGTCACCTTACATCCATTTAT
The DNA here is from genome assembly GCA_018623655.1 of Flavobacteriaceae bacterium. Classification (GTDB taxonomy): domain Bacteria; phylum Bacteroidota; class Bacteroidia; order Flavobacteriales; family Flavobacteriaceae; genus UBA3478. The sequence goes on along the minus strand of JAAZVG010000039.1, from coordinate 5,377 downwards.
GCCGTTCCTTACTGAGGAATTGTGGCAATCTTTAAAAACAAGAGATTTAAAAGATTCTATATGTGTTGCCAATATGCCTAAGGCAAAATCATTTAATCAAGAGACTTTAACAGCCTTTGAAACATCTAAAGAGGTAGTTAGTAGCATTCGATCAATTCGAAAAGATAAAAGCATTGCTTTTAAAGAGCCACTAGATCTTTTAGTAACTGATAGTATTGATTTTGAGTTATGTGCTGAGGTTGTTGCTAAGCTAGCCAATACAAGTTTACCTCAAAGAATTGAAGAGGCTCCGAGTGCTTGTTCTAGTTTTAGAGTAAGTAAAACCGAGTTTTTTATTCCGTTGAGTGGCGGTGTAGATCTTGATGCAGAACGCGAAAAAATTCAAAAAGAAATTGATTATCTCAAGGGGTTCTTAGCTTCTGTTGACAAGAAATTAAGCAATGAGCGATTTGTATCAAATGCTCCTGAAAAAGTTATTGAATTAGAGCGTAAAAAAGCGGCTGATGCTCAAGAAAAAATTGAAGGCTTAGAGAAGAGCCTCAGATTACTTCAATAATTCGGCGATAATCGTTTCACCTCCCTTGACTTTTTGATCGAGGGATACATTTATTTTGGCGTCATTGGGTACAATCACGTCAATTCTTGAGCCAAACTTGATAAAGCCAGCGTCTTCACCGGCTTTTACGGTATCTCCAACCTTAGCGTAATTAACGATTCTTCTTGCAAGAGCTCCTGCAATTTGTCGGTAGAGTATGGGCTCACCACTTGGATGCTCTAGAACCACCGTTGTTCTTTCATTGTGTGTACTTGATTTTGGGTGCCAAGCTACTAGGTATTTTCCGTGATGGTATTGACTATAGAGAACTTTTCCATCGAATGGATACCTAGTTACATGAACATTAAGTGGTGACATGAAAATTGAAATCAGTGTTCGTGGTTCTCCGAAATATTCATGATCGGTAAAAGGCTCAATTTTGACTACCGTCCCATCAGAAGGAGCGAGTATACCCTTTTTTGATTTTGGTGTATTTCGCTTAGGGTTACGAAAAAACTGCAAGATGATGATCCATATGAGTACACCAGCTATGATCGGTAAACTACCCAAAATCTTAGACTCGATACTCATTCCTAGCCAAACACATAAAACCAAAACGAGCGAGGCTAGTGCAATACTAGGGTAACCTTCTTTGTGAAACATAGATGCTTAATTAAAGGGTCAAAAGTAGATAAATGACTGGAGATAGATAAATCAAACTATCGATACGGTCTAATATCCCTCCATGCCCGGGTATTACCCTACCGCTATCTTTAACATCAGTCAATCGTTTCATTTTTGATGCAACTAAATCACCTAAACTCGCTAAAATACTAATGGATATACTGAGTATAAACCAATGAGGTAGGGGTAAGTATTGATTAAGAATATATCCGACGAGAACGGTTGTGATTGTTCCCCCTAAATACCCTTCAAGACTTTTATTTGGGGATATAGAACTCACCTTTGTCTTTCCGATTTTTGAGCCAATGAGATACGCCATTGAGTCATTAGTCCATACCAGTGCAAGGATACCTAAACACCACATAGTATCCAGTTGGTAAATGAGGAATAGATTGAATATGCCTAGCACTGCGTACAAAGGTGAAAGGTATTTGTGGAATTGATTCTTCTTGCACCTTCTAAGTAGTGTGATACTCATAAGGAGTGTTGCTATAACTCCGGCATAAACAAAAAATATACTTGACTCGCTTGTGTAGCCAATTAGAAGCGTTAACGATGACCCAATAAATACTAATTGTCTAGGTAGTCTGAACATTCCTCGAATTTCTAGGGCCGCTCCAATTCCCAATAAGGCACACCACATGAAAAAAATCTCTTCTCTAGGTGCGTAAATGGCACCTAAAAACAACACTGTGTATACGATTCCACTAATAGATCTAAGTGCGAGAGTATTCATCTAGAGATCTTCTAGTAGAAGAAGATATAGGTTTTTTGTTTTAGTTCCGTAATGCATGAAATCGTCTTTATTCTCCTGATTGACCTCATTATTTTTGAACGAGGTTATTTTCGTTGGTAGGGGACCTCCAATATGACGCTGCTTTATCGATCGAAGTGCCTCAGAAATTGAAGCTACCATCTGAGATGTTCGAGCAAAAACAATTAAATTTTCAGGTAACGCCTCGCTTTTTATCCCTTTCAATTGCTTAGAACAAACTAGGACAGACCCTTGATTAGCGATCAGATATTCGCATTTCGTAGTAAAAATCGTTGATTTCCCATGTTTATCTGTAAAATTGGCCACGGGACTATATTGATCAAGCAGTTGATGGTCAAGACATAGAATCGCTTTCTCTTGCCAATGATTCTCTTCGATGATCTTGTCAAAATAACGATCGACTTCTTCCTGATTTTCACAATAGAGAAATTTTCCTCCACTTGCTGTAAACTCTCTTAGGAAGAGTTCATCGATGGGTAATGATTCTGATTCACTCTCTTTGGGCTCCAACTTTTGATCGTCAGATTTGATTTTCTTTCCAAAGATGCGTTCAAAAAATCCCATTATGTCTCAGAGCCTTCTTCTAGGTTTTCAGGTTGTTCTTCAGTCTTTGACTCAGTTTCTTTCGACTCAACTTCCTTATCAAAAGGACGCTTGCCAAAAACTTCTTCCAAGTCATCCTTAAAAATAACTTCTTTTTCTAACAATCTTTCTGCCAGTTTGGCAAGTTTATCTTTATTCTTTTTAAGGATGGCAATGGCGCGTTGATATTGACCTTCGATAAGATCTGAAATTTCTTTATCAATGGTTTGTGCAGTTACCTCGCTATAAGGCTTAGTGAATCCATATTCACTTTGACCACTCGAATCGTAATAAGTCACATTACCAATTTTATCGTTTAGTCCGTAAACTGTAACCATGGCACGTGCCTGTTTAGTAACTTTTTCTAGGTCACTCAACGCTCCTGTCGAAATCGTATCAAAAATGATTTTTTCAGCGGCACGACCCCCCATTGTGGCGCACATTTCATCTAATAATTGTTCAGGACGAACAATTTGACGTTCTTCAGGTAAATACCACGCAGCACCAAGAGATTGACCTCTTGGTACAATAGTTACCTTAACAAGTGGAGCTGCATATTGAAGCATCCAGCTAACCGTTGCATGGCCTGCTTCGTGAAATGCAATCGCTCGTTTTTCATCTGGAGTAATAATTTTACTTCTTTTTTCTAAGCCCCCGATAATACGATCAACAGCATCAAGAAAATCTTGTTTCGTAACTGATTTTTGCTCTTTGCGAGCTGCGATTAGAGCTGCCTCATTACAAACATTTGCGATATCTGCACCTGAGAAACCTGGAGTTTGACGAGCCAAAAATTCTAGATCTAATGTTTCGGCCGTTTTGATTGGTTTTAGGTGAACTTCGAAAATTTCTTTTCTTTCATTTAGATCAGGTAAGTCAACATAGATTTGGCGATCAAAACGTCCTGCCCTCATAAGAGCTTTATCTAAAACATCTGCTCGGTTCGTTGCTGCAAGTACAATGACGTTAGTGTTCGTTCCGAAACCATCCATTTCTGTCAATAGTTGATTTAGAGTGTTTTCGCGCTCATCATTTGAACCTGTGATGTTATTTTTACCTCTCGCTCGCCCTATAGCATCGATCTCATCTATAAAGATTATTGCAGGAGATTTATCTTTGGCTTGCTTGAATAAGTCGCGAACTCTAGATGCTCCAACTCCAACAAACATTTCTACAAAGTCAGAACCAGAGAGTGAAAAGAAAGGTACTTTTGCTTCTCCAGCGACAGCTTTAGCAAGTAAGGTTTTTCCTGTTCCAGGAGGTCCTACTAAAAGAGCACCTTTCGGTATCTTACCTCCAAGCGAAGTATATTTTTCTGGATTTTTTAAGAATTCAACGATTTCCTGAACTTCTTCTTTAGCGCCTTCTAAACCAGCTACATCCTTAAAAGAGGTTCTAGTATCTGTTTTTTCATCGAAAAGTTTTGCTTTCGATTTTCCTATACTGAAGATTTGTCCTCCGCCTGGAGCACCTGAACCGCCTGACATACGTCTCATAAGGAATATCCAAACTCCGATAATTAAAACGAAGGGAAGTATAGAAATAAGAAGATCTAATAGGTAATTATTTTCTTTGTCGTAATCAATCACCGTAGGAAGTTCATATTCAGCTTTAATCGTGGTGATGGTATTCTCGAAGTTTTGAAGATCACCAAAGTCTAGTACGTATTGTGCTGAAGGCGCTGCAGATGGAATTAAGCTTGGCTCTGAAACTTTCTTGTGCACTTCTTTCTGAAGGGCAGAGTCATTAAGATACACCTTCGCTTGTCGCGTATTTGTAATGATTACAATTTTATCAACGTCTCCTTCTCGAAGATATTCTTCAAGTTGAGAGGTAGTCGTTTTTTCTTGATTATTCAGTGCGAGACCACCAAATAAATTAAAAGCCACGAAGACCAGGATAGCGGCATAGAAAATCCACCCGTATTTAGAGGGTTTTTTCTTGGGATTATTTTTATTCATAGGATTCGTACTCATAGCAATAAGAGAAAATTAAGAAAAGGAACGTTCAATAGTTGTAAGCTTGGCATCTCCCCAAAGGCCTTCGATATCGTATCGCTCCCTAATTGGCCTTTGAAAAACATGGACTACTACATCGACGTAATCGAGAAGCACCCACTCACTATTATCAGTGCCTTCTACTTTCCATGGTTTCGATTTAATCGTTTTACTTACCTTTTTTTGAATTGAGGAAACGATTGCATTTACATGTGTGTTCGAAGTTCCATTGCAAATCACAAAATATTCACATACTGTATTTTCAATTTCTCTTAAGTCTAACAGATTTATTTCAACGCCTTTAACATCTTCAATTCCATCGATGATTAGCGCTATAAGTTCATCAGTACTCGCTTGTGTTTTTTGCATTCAATCGGTTTAATTTCTCGTGTACAAAGTTAATTTATTTTAACTTGTCATGTCTTAGTTTTTCAGCTCTGCTCAGAATATTAAAGATAACTCTTAATGAATATTATCAAAGTCGGTGCCACGAATTCTACTAGCACTTTAATTGCAAAACTTTTTCGATCAGGAGCAACCGAAATTCCTTCTGCCTTGTATGCGGTTGATCAAACGGGTGGACGTGGGAGACAAGAGCGCCCATGGAACAGCGAACCTGGGAAAAACCTGACGATTAGCTATGTTTTACCTGATTTTGGAGTATCAGCTGGGTCAGTGTTTCGAGCAATGCGTCAGATTACTTGGTCGGTTCTCAAAGTATTAGAAACCTCAGGAGTTTCTGATTTGTCAATAAAGTGGCCAAACGACATTATGGCAGGTGACCGCAAAATTGCAGGTATTCTA
>JAAZVG010000038.1 GCA_018623655.1 Flavobacteriaceae bacterium | reverse complement strand
ATCTCTGATTGGCTAATACTGCCGTCAGACTTAGCAAGGTCAATAAGAAAGTATAAAATCTGCTCTCGTGTCGCATAGGAAGTATATGATCGAAAAGTAGAGGCAATTTTTGCCACGTTAATCTCGCTCTGATTGATTTGAGTTTTGAAACTTCTGAAAACTTCATTCGCGCGCTGTACACCATAGTTTCGAATAAAAAACTGACGAACATAATCGAGCTCTGCTTGATCCACTTTACCGTCGGCCTTGATAATTGCGGTCGCTAATGAAATGAGGTTAATGCCAAAGTCAAAATCGATGGATCTCGAATTACTGAAAGTTTTAACGGTAACGTTTGACTGAAACATTCTACCGATAAAATAGCCGAGAATAGCCCCAGGAAAACGCAAAATGAAATAGCCGATAAAGGCCCCGATGATAGGTGCAATTGAACGCATGAGGGCAAAGATACACTTTTGAAAAACCCTATCTTTGTAGTCTAAATAAGCTTGATAAAAAATTTCGATATGATGTATCCCGAAGAACTTGTTTTGCCCATGAAGCACGACCTAACCGTTGCTGGGTTTGAAGAGGTAGTGACTGCTGAAGCTGTAGAAACTGCACTTAATGCAGAAGGCACCACCCTTATTGTTATTAATTCTGTTTGCGGTTGTGCTGCGGCAAACGCTCGCCCGGCTGCAAAAATGAGTTTAGCGCACCCTCATACACCTAGTCGTATTGTAACCGCATTTGCTGGCTTTGATATTGAAGCAGTGAATAAAGCTCGTGAGATGATGGTGCCTTTTCCTCCATCTTCGCCTTGTATGGCTCTTTTTAAAGATGGGGAATTAGTACATATGATTGAGCGTCATCACATTGAGGGCCGTCCAGCACAAATGATTGCTGACAATCTAAAAGGTGCTTATGACGAGTTCTGCGCATAATCCAAACTCACTTACTGTGACTTGCAAACCACTCCGCCGCTGGAGTGGTTTTTTTATAGCTTTACACCCATGAAAACACTGCTTAGCTATTTGCTATCACCTTTATTCTATATAGCCTTTGGGATTATTTTGATCCTCTTTGATCCAATCCAAAGAATTACCCTAAAACTATTTGGGCATCGGGCGCACGATGCAATCATTTCAATCATTACGATGAGTCTCACCAACTCGACTCGAATTTTAGGAGCTACCTATAAAGTCGAAGGAAGGGAATTGTTACCTGATGATCGTCCACTTATATTTACGGCGAATCATCAAAGCATGTACGATATTCCGCCGATCTTTTGGTTCTTTAGAAAGTATCATCCAAAGTTTGTGGTGAAGCAGGAATTAGCACGAGGAATACCGACGATTTCTTACAATATCAGAAACGGAGGGTCTGTAACTATCGATCGAAAAAATCCCAAACAGGCGATCCCACAAATTCAAAAGCTAGGTCAATTCATCAACAAAAAGAAGTTTGCTGCAGTCATTTATCCTGAGGGGACAAGAAGTAGAAGTGGGTCTATGAAACCCTTTAAACCCGCTGGGGTTTCTGCATTATTGGATGCTGCTCCAGACGCGCTTTTAGTGCCTCTTACCATTAATAGAGCGTATCAGTTTACAAGTAAGGGTCTTTTCCCGTTACAAGTTGGTGTTCGCATGGAATACATTGTTCACAAGCCCATCGAAAATACCGGAGATAAAAGTGCTATTATCGCACAAGCAGAAGCTGCTGTTCGATCGTCCTTGAAAGAATAAAAAACGCCCCGAGGGGCGTTTATATTAAAGGTTTGCTCGATGCCATCCTTCTCGGTAAGGCTTGCTAACAAACTGATTGGCTTCTTCAAGATTCGTGATGCGCATATCTTCGCCATCCCAGTAAAGCTTACGACGACCGAAATAATCATAACGACCGCTGGCATTCTGGCGTCGCATCTGATGCGCACGAATAGCGATATTCCCCATAAGTACGGTTTCAGTAAACGGCCCAGCATAGTCAAATGAAGAGGTAAGAGCCTTATGCTGGTCAGAACCGTACCCGGCTTTAACAGCTTCTGTCCAATAACCGTTATGTATAAGATCTAAGTTGCCTTGAGCATCGGTATCGAAGTGCTCTACTTCTCTACCTTCGATAAATAATTTCGGATGATTACCATAAGTGTCTACGGTAATGATTCCTTTACTACCGATCATCATGACTCCACTAGAATCTGGAACAAAATTATTTTCTACTAGCAGGTCTGGAAGTGCAGGCTGAATACCTCCGTCAGTCCATTCAAAAACAACTCCACCAGGGAAATCAATCGTTACTCTGGTAGAAATTGGGCAAGCCTCAGGAGTATAATCTGGAGTCCACATTCTAGAATAGACATCAGCTACACTAGCTTGAACCGCTACAGGATAGCCTAGCCCTAGCGCTTTATAAGGTGCGTCAAAAAGATGACAGCCCATGTCTCCTAGTGCACCTGTACCGTACTCCCAGAAGCCTCTCCAATTAAATGGGTGAAGATTAGGCGTATAAGGACGCTTACTTGCTGGGCCTAACCAAAGATCCCAAGCTACGTCTTCAGGGAGTGCTTGTTCATCGGCCTCTGGCATCGAAATACCTTGTGGCCAAACTGGGCGATTTGTCCAAACATTAACGTGTTTTACCTCGCCTACAATTCCTGAATCAATCCATTCCTTTACTTTTAAAACTCCTTGATTAGAACCTCCTTGGTTACCCATTTGAGTCACAACACGTTGCTCTCTAGCTGTTTCTGTAAGTAGTCTTGCTTCAGCAATAGTATGCGTTAACGGTTTTTGAACATACACTGCCTTACCTTGCATCATAGCATCATAAGTCATCACTGCATGGGTATGGTCAGGCGTACTAATCGTAACCGCATCAATTCGTTCTTTATCTAAAAGCACTCGGTAGTCGTGATAGAATTTAGCTTTGGGGTGATCAGCCATGGCTCGAGCAGCCTGTTTAGGATCGATATCGCAAAGTGCGACAATTCGGTTCGCTCCACTGTTATAGGCGTTAGTTAGGTCACCATAACCTTTTCCTCCGGCTCCAAAGGCAGCAATTCTTAGTTGATCACTAGGGGCGATAAACCCTGGCCCTCCCAAAACATTTCTTGGAACAATAAAGAATCCCGCGCCCGCAGCCGCAGATTTTTTCAAGAAGTCACGTCTTGAATTCTTAGCATCTGACATAAGTGCAATAGTTTAGTTAAGAGTTCTTGAAAATAGTAAAAATTGGACCAAATCCGAGCATTTTAACTTAACGCCTCAAAACTCACCGTGAACTGAGTTCCTTCACCTAATACCGATTGACAATCAATTGCACCTTGATTTTGCTCAACGCTAGCTCGCACAATCGCAAGTCCGAGTCCCATTCCACTAGTTTTTGTAGTAAACCTCGGTTCGAAGATTCGGTGTTGTACCTCATCGCTCATGCCCACTCCATTGTCAATTACACTAAGCACAAAATTCTGTTCTTCACGCTGCACCCGAACAATAACTTCAGGAGCATCAGTTTCCTTACAGGCCTCAATAGCATTCTTGACTAGGTTGTTTACGATTTGTGTGAGTTGAGAACTATCGATGTAAAGCAATATTTCTGATTCGCTAGACTCAAAATGAATAAAGTTTTGAGTAAATACCTGAACTGCTCCTTGAACCACGTAGACACCGTTAATTTGATCTCTTTTCAACTCGGGCATTTGAGCAAAATCAGAAAACGCAGAAGCAATTCGGTTTAAAGTGTCTATTTGCTGAAGCATTACTTTCGAAAACTCTTTGAGTTGAGACTTCGCATCTTTAGCTTTTGGGTCAAAACTCATCTCGAATTGTTGAACTTGCAACTGCATCGGGGTAAGCGGGTTCTTAATCTCATGAGCTACTTGACGGGCCATCTCTTTCCAGGCTTTATCTCGTTCTGATCGAGCAAGCTTTTGAGCGCTGTCGTAAAGTTCATCAATCATTCGATTGTACGACCCTATTAAAGAATCAAGTTCGGTACTTCGAGTCTTGAGTTCTATTTTTTCTGTATATCCTAAGCCTGTTTCGGCCAAGTGATGCGCAACCTCTTTCATTGGGTTAGTTATGTACCGAGCAATAAAATACCCTACAATCAGAGCTAAGGCAAGAATCAGCGCATAGACTATACCTAAACGTTTTAAGAATTCCCTAAGCTCATACTCATTGAGTGTATTATCTTCAAAATAAGGAAGGTGAACGATCGCCAAAGGCATATTGTCTTTCTTCAAAAAGAAAAAAGAAGATAGCACCGATCGACCCTCGTTGACCTCCTCAACTACAAAGCGTTCGTTGTCCATAACTCGTTCGAGTAACGGACGAAAAAGTTGTCTAGGGACATCTCTTCTCGATGATTTGATAAGATCCCCTTCGATTGAGTACAATGTAAAATCTACCCCTTGAATCTCTGAAATCTGACCAACTACCTCGTTGAATATTCGAGATAGGTTCTCATCACTCAATTTCAAGTAGGTTTGTGATACCACATTTTCAAGACTCTTTAGAACCTGATCTTCTTTGCGTTCTAGTCGGTTTCTATGATAATCTGCAGATTGTTCCCGATACTGATAGGATGAAACTAAGCCTGTAAAAACTAATGCTAAAACTACAATGAGAATCATTGCGGCAAAAACTCGGAGCTGCAGACTCTTAAGATTTTTCATGCCTCGGGGTTTTTGTCTCTAATTCGCTTATACATTTTGATCCCTAACATTAGCATTCCGATCAGGGCAAAAAACCCAACAGTGGCGTAAATCCAATTAAGCGTGCTTTTTAAAATAACCAAAAACACTACCGCGAATAGAATGAGTGTAGAACCCTCATTAAACAGTCTCATAAATTTCGACGAATACCTAAAGTGATCTCGTTGCAGCTCTTTGTAAATCTGATGTGTTTTTAAATGGTAGCCAAAAAGCAATAGTACAAAAGTGAGTTTCACATGCATCCACCCCTGAGAAAGCCACTCAGGCATTAGCACTAGTAAACCAATAGCAAACAAGGTACATAGTATTGCAGATGGCCAAGTGATTATCAACCAAAGCCGCTTACTCATCAGTTTAAACTGTTTAGATAAAATCGACCGGGCAGGTTCTTCGCTTTCTTGTGCTTCTATATGATAGATAAATAGCCTCGGTATGTAGAACAATCCTGCAAACCAAGTAACTACAAAAATGAGGTGTAAGGCCTTTATATAATTATAAACTTCCAAGTAGCAAAGGTCGTTAATTCTACCTTAGTCTTTCAGTTGCAGATAGGGCAACTGTTTTTGGTTAAAAGACGCATTAAAAGCGTCTATTTCCTTCTCAATAAGGGCATCAAATTTTGCCAACTGCTCTTCAATCTGCGTACTTAACTCTGCCTTGACTGCACGGTCTTGAGCTGTTGGGCCAAAGTCATCTAACGAAACTAGCGAATTAAGGTGTGCAAGCTTATTAGTGAGTCTAATTGGAAAATTAAGTGGGTCTTGACCGCTTCGATTTTGGGTCTGATATAATGCTTTCTCAACCTCAGAGAATTGACTCTTCAAGTCTTTGGCTTTTGCAACTAATTCTTCTACTGAAACATCTTCAGCATAAGTACTAATAAAATCCCCTAGTTTCTTGTTTACTGCTCTTATCTTCTTAATTGACTGGTGTGCAAGATCTACGGTAGTGTTTATTTCAGTGATAAAGTCATACTGTTCTTGCATTTGAGCAACACTCGCCTCTGCTCTTGGATCAGGTAAAATCTCAAATTCCTCTGACTGAACTGAGCCATTGTAGTTCAGGTGTACGCCATAGGTTCCAGGAACTGCCTTCGGGCCTCCTAGATTTGCCCACCATAAAATCATACCGGGCAGTCGCTCTGCTCCTTTGCCACGAGTGTCCCAGTTGTGAGTGTTGCCACCTGTTTTAATTTCCAATTTCGCTTTTCTGTTTTTCGCCTCAGTACTAAAGTGGGCAAGAGTGTCCCCTTCTTTAGAAGTATAGGTTAGACTAACTTTGTCTGCCGGTTTCAGATCTTTGAAGTACATGTGCGTGGTGACACCAGCGGCCAAATTGGTCCCTGCTGTTAATGACGTTCTACCCCCACCTCCTTTGGTACGGTAAGCATCTTTGGGATCAAATAAAACAGCGTCTTGCTTCATCGTTTGAGCATCTAATTGATGAAGTACCGTTAGATCGTCTATCATCCATAGACTTCTACCTTGTGTAGCTACAATAAGGCTGTTGTCTTTGATATGTAAGTCAGTAATTGGCACGATCGGAAGATTTTTCTGAAACGTACTCCAAGTTTTTCCGTCATTAAAAGAAATATACATGCCCGTTTCGGTGCCTGCATATAACAACCCTTGTCTTGTAGGATCTTCGCGTAATACTCTTGTAAAATGTTCAGAATTGATGCCTTTTGTAATCAACTTCCAGCTCTTACCGTAGTCGGTAGTCTTGTACAAATAAGGAGTAAAATCACCCATTTTATATCTGGTAGCAGCAACATAAACTGTTGCTTCATCAAAAGCTGAGGGTTCTATAGAATTAATCATGCTCCACTCTGGCATGTTCTTAGGGGTCACATTCTCCCAAGTTTTACCACCATCTCTAGTCAAGTGAATTAATCCATCATCACTCCCTACCCATAGAAGCCCTTCTTTTAATGGGCTTTCATTAGCAGCAAAAATGGTAGCATAATACTCAACGCCTGTATTATCTTGAGTAATTGGCCCTCCACTTGAAACTAGTTTAGTGGGGTCATTCCTAGTAAGGTCATCACTCAATAATTCCCAACTTTGACCTTCATTAATCGATAGATGTACGTGGTTAGAGAAGGTATATAGTTTCTTTGGATTGTGCTTTGAAAAGATAATCGGAAAGTTCCACTGAAAACGATACTTCATACCCTCAGCGCCATAACCCATAGGATTATCTGGCCAAACATTAATTGCTCTAGTCGTATTGTTTGCGTGATTTACTCGAGTTAAGAAGCCTCCGTAACTGCCGCCATAAACGATATCGTCGTTTTTAGGGTCTACCGCGATATGTGCAGATTCTCCGCCAGCTGTTGGTTCCCAATCATCTTCTCCTATGGTGTAAGAATCAGATCGATGGCGAATGCGAACGGTCGAATTATCTTGCTGTGCTGCGTAAATGCGATATGGAAAAGCATTGTCAGTCGTTACGCGATAAAACTGAGATGTGGGTTGGTTGTAATAAGTACTCCAGCTTTCACCTGCACTGTAAGAGACTTGAGCTCCTCCGTCGTCACCAATAATCATGCGATTGTTGTCTTCTGGGGCAATCCAAAGATCGTGATGATCCCCATGCGGAGCATTGAAAGTTTCAAACGTTTTACCTCCATCATCTGAACGATGGTAACGAACATTTAATACGTAAACGCGATCTGCATCTTGGGTGTCTGCATAAACACGAGTATAATACCAAGCGCGCTGACGGAGCTTACGCTCAGAATTTACATACGACCAATTTTCTCCACCATCATCAGAGCGATATAACCCTCCCTTGTCTTTGTGTTCCACAATTGCCCATACGCGATCTCGTTGTGCTGGTGAAACAGTAACTCCCATAATACCAAGAGTGCCCTGAGGAAATCCAGAATTGTCTGAGATCTGATCCCAAGTTTCACCACCATCCACACTCTTCCACAGTAAAGAACCTTCACCTCCACTACTTAAACTATATGGGGTGCGTTGAACACGCCAAGTCGAGGCATATAAAACTCTTGCATTGTTGGGATCCATAATCAAATCAACAGCCCCCGCCATATCATTTACAAAAAGTACTTTTTTCCAGGTGTCACCACCGTCAGTTGATTTATATATCCCGCGCTCTGAAGTCGGCTTATAGATGTTTCCAAGTACTGCGGCATAAACAACATTTTCGTCTTTAGGATGAATACGTATTCTCGGTATGTGACGGCTGTTGGGAAGCCCTTTAAACTCCCAAGACTTGCCTCCATCTACCGACTTGTAAATTCCATATCCTGAAGAAACATTTCCTCTCACTGTCTTTTCACCTCCGCCCACATACATTACATTAGGGTCACTTTCAGCAACACTTACCGAACCGATACTTCCACCAAAATATCCATCCGAAATATTTTCATAAGTAGTGCCTCCATCGGTGGTTTTCCAAACCCCTCCACCGGCTGCTCCGAAGAAAAAGGTGTTAGGTTGTCCAGAAATACCTGTTACGGCAGCTGATCGACCCCCACGAAAAGGGCCAATAAGTCGGTATTCTATACTGCTATGCATTGACTCATCAGGAGCCTGGGCAATTAGGGCTGTGCTTGCTAAAACAAATGCTGAAAGAAATTTTAGAACCTTCATTTGGAGTGAAATTTGATGTTAGACCACCCAAATTAGAAAAAGATTCTCAATTCTAAGAAGAAAAAATTAAGCGGTAATCAAGGTTTTGCGTACTTCTTTAACTAGAAAATATGCGGTGATTACAGTAGCCAAAACATCGGCGATAAAGAACGATTGCCAAACCCCTTGCTCACCATGAATAGCGGCCATAAGATATAGTGTGGGGATAAAAAGGATCCCCTGTCGAAGCAAGGTTAGCCATAAAGCTGGCTTTACTTTGCCTATTGCCTGAAAATATGCCGCACCAATAAGTTGAAGGGCAATGATCGGGGTAGCTCCGAAAACCCATCTCATAGCATTACCTACCTTGTCTAAAACGATGGTGTTTATAGCAATTTCCTCAACGCTTATATCAGATCGATTACTCAAAAACAATTCTGCGATTTGAGTTGGAAAAATGAATAACAAGACAAAAACCAAGGTGGCGAGAATAGCTGCAAAACCAATGGCCTTAATGATTGATTCTTTAACTCGGTCGTAATGGTGGGCGCCATAATTGTATCCAGCAATAGGTAGGAACCCCTGTGTCACACCAAAAACAGGAAATAAAGCAAACATGAGCGTACGACCAATAATAGCATAAACCGCCACTAGTGCCTCACCGCCAAGGGTAAAAAGCAGCGTATTTAAAATTAAATAGTTAATGCTTGTAGTTGCTTGCCGAGATAAGGTTACAAAGCCCAATGAGCCTATCTCTTTAATAAGGTTGCTATTGAAACTGAAATGCTTTAAAGATAACTTAAGACTCGACCCCGTTAAGAAGTGATATAGAATGTAAAGGAAACAAAGTAAATAACCTAAGGTTGTTGCCCATGCTGCTCCGTGCATTCCCCAATCAAACACATAGATGAAAAGATAATCGCTAAAAAGATTAGTCACTGAGGGTATAATCATAGCTATCATAGCAACTTTTGGTTTCCCCTCGGCCCTGATTACTGTATTCCCCATCATTGAGAGTCCCAAAAATGGGACCCCGTAAAGAACAATCTGATAATAAATCTTAGCAGGCCCGTAGATTGCTCCTTTTCCTCCAAAGGCGGGAATCAAAGTATCTACAAATCCCAACCCCAAAGCAACCATTATGGTACAAATAAGAAGGGTAAGGCCGATCTGATTACCAAAAGTGTGAAGCGCTTTTTCTTCATCTTTGGCTCCCAAAGCTCGAGAAACAATACTCGAACCCCCAATACCAACTGCCATACCTAAAGCTCCAATGAAAAAAGAAACTGGTAGAACAACGTTGATTGCAGCAATAGCAGTAGTGCCAATCCAATTGCCGACAAATACAGAATCAACAAGGACGTTAAGAGACATTACCAAGATTCCGATCGATGCTGGAATTGCCTGTTTGACAAGTAATTTACCGATTGATTCGGTGCCTAAAACCTCCGGGCTAAGTTTGGCCATTAAACAGGTAATTTGGCGGTTTCAGCCCAATCATTCACCCAATGAGCCATTAGAGAAACCCATGGGTCGCTATCATTAAGGCAAGCAACATGCTTGAATGCAGATCCTCCTGCTTCAATAAATTCCTCCTCGCCCTCCATAGCAATTTCTTCGAGTGTTTCTAAACAATCCGCAACAAAAGCTGGAGTGATCACCGCCAATCTTTTCTTACCCTCTTTAGCAAATCGCTCAAATTCATAATCGGTATATGGCTTTAACCAAGTATCCCCTGCAATTCTCGATTGAAATGAGCTGCTCACCTTGTCTTCAGATAGACCAAGATATTGTCTAACAGCCTCTGTAGTTGCAAAACACTGGTGGCGATAACAGGTATGATGTGCTACAGAATTGGTGTTGCAGCAGCTACCATCGATTTTACAATGGTACTTGGTAGGGTCAGACTTTCTAATATGTCGCTCTGGAATTCCGTGATAAGAGAAGAGCATGTGATCGTACTCAAAGTCTTTTAATTGTTCGGCGATGCTGTCCCCAAGAGTTTTAATATAGTCTTGGTTAGAATAAAAAGCGGGAAGGGTAGTAAGCTTTACACGCGGATGATACTTTCGTTGATCTTCTAAGGCTTTTACTACAACCGTTTCATAGCTGCTCATTGCGTAATGTGGATATAACGGAACTAACAATATCTCATTAACCTCTTTTTCGGCAAGCTCATCGAGAGCCTTTTTAATACTCATCGAACCATATCTCATGCCTAGTGCAACAGGCATATCTGTCAATTGCTGAAGTTTGTTCTGAAAGCGTTCAGAAATGATTATAAGCGGAGAGCCCTCTTCCCACCAAATCTTTTTATAGGCTTTTGCAGATCTGCCCGGTCTAGTATTTAAAATAATTCCTCTTACTAAGAGGTTTCGAAACAACCCTGGAAGGTCGATAACTCTTTTGTCCATTAAAAACTCATCGAGATAGGGACGTACCGCTTTTCGAGTAGGGGCGTCTGGCGAACCGAGGTTCACAAGTAAAATTCCTTTTTTCACAGCAATCGTGTTTAGCGGTTCAAAAATACAACCTATCGGCTAGAATCGCCGAGGTACTTTTTAGGAGTCACTCCAAATTTCTTTTTAAAGGCTGCAATGAAATGGCTCGAGGTGCTGTATCCAACCTTTGCCGCTACCTCGCCAACCGAATACGATTTACTAAGGAGTAATTTTCTGGCAAAGTCAAGCTTATAGTCGAGCAGAAATCCAAAAACAGAATCTCCATACAGTTGTTTAAAGCCTTCTTTTAATCGGCCTACAGATAAATCAACCTCCTCAGCAAGTCCCTCCAGAGTCGGTGGCTCATTCATTTGAGCGATGAGTAAGTCTTTGGCTTTTCTTATTTTTCGAACGTTTTCATCATCTGCCAGATAAGGACAACGCTCAAGGTCAGCCTCTTCAGTACGATTGAAATAGAGCGCTAAAATTTCCTGAACCTTTGCCTTAAAATAAAGCGTTTCAACTGAGGGGTGCAGCGTAAATTGCATTAACTGATTAAGCGGAATAGATAATGCTGGACGAATCTCGTCTTGACTGTAATATTTCTTATCATGCGAAGCGCCTTCAAAGAAAGGGATGAGAGATGCTTCATTCGAGAACCAGCTGTGCAATTGTT
>JAAZVG010000037.1 GCA_018623655.1 Flavobacteriaceae bacterium | reverse complement strand
CTTTCTTTACTCTAGCAGTAATCAGAGCGTTAAAAATGTTCCCTGCTGTAAATTCAATGATCGATGGAAAAGAAATGATTTCTTACGATTTCTGTGACATTAGCATTGCTGTTTCTGGGCCTAAAGGGCTTATGGTGCCTGTGATTCGCAATGCTGAAGAACGCAGTTTTAAAGGAGTAGAAGAAGAGGTTAAACGCCTAGCTCTTAGAGCCCGAGATGGACTAATAACAATCGATGAAATGACGGGAGGAACATTTACTATTTCTAATGGTGGTGTATTTGGATCAATGTTAAGTACTCCGATCATTAATCCTCCGCAAAGTGCAATTCTAGGTATGCACAATATTGTTGAACGTCCCGTGGTTAAAAATGGAGCCGTTGCTATAGCTCCCGTTATGTACCTAGCGCTTTCATATGATCATCGAATTATTGATGGAAAAGAATCCGTGGGCTTTCTTGTGGCTGTTAAAGAGGCTATTGAAGATCCAATTACGCACCTAATGAATGGGGATGTGAAAAAAGCTTTAGAGTTATAAATGAATTTAACAGATACGCATATTCATCTTTATGCCGATGATTTTGCAGATGATTTGCCTGCTCTTGTAGCTGAGGCCGAAAAGCGGGGAATCACCCGCTTTTTTTTGCCTGCTATCGATTCAGAATATTCAGCGGCGATGGATCAGGTGTTCGAGGCCTTTCCCGGTAGAGTGCATCTCATGGCCGGTTTACATCCCACCCATGTGAAAGAAAATGTAGATTCAGAACTGGAACATGTCAAGCATCGTTTAGATTCGATTGATGCAGTTGCGGTTGGTGAGATTGGAATCGATCTTTATTGGGATGACAGTTTTAAAGATGCTCAAATCTATGCTTTTGAGAAACAAATGGTTTGGGCTAGTGAACGTAATTTACCGATTGTTATACACTGTCGAAATGCCTTTGATGAGGTATTTGAATCGATTGAAAAAATACAAAAACAAGGTCATCAGGTGACAGGTATTTTTCACTGTTTTACAGGGAGTCTTCAGCAGGCAAAACAAGCAATATCCTTAGGATTTTATTTGGGAATTGGAGGGGTTGTTACTTTCAAAAATGGAAAGCTTGACACCTTTTTAACGCAAATAAGTCTGGAACATATTGTATTAGAAACAGACGGGCCTTATCTGGCTCCTGTTCCTTACAGGGGAAAGCGAAATGAACCTGCTTATCTTCGATTTATAGCCGATCGAGTAGCTGATATTTATTCAATATCAACCAAAGAATTATCAAAGATTACTTCATCGAATGCGCTTCGTATCTTTAAACGAGAATGAGACCTAAGATTTTACTAATCTATACTGGTGGAACCATTGGAATGCGTCGCCATCCACAAACAGGTAGCCTCGCACCTCTGAATTTCGACCGTTTATTAGATCGGGTAGGGGAGCTTCGTCAACTTGACTGTGATATTCATCATGTTAGCGTTGCCTCTCCTAAAGACAGTTCAGAAATAGAAGCTTCGGACTGGATCGAAATTCGAGATTTAATCCTCGCAAAGGAAACTGACTACGATGGGTTTGTCGTTCTTCATGGGTCAGATACCATGAGTTATTCAGCCTCAGCATTAAGTTTTTTACTTCTAGGGTTGAATAAACCTGTTGTTTTTACAGGTTCTCAACTGCCTATTGGAGATCTAAGAACCGATGCAAAGGAAAATTTAATTACTGCAGTCCAAATTGCAAGTCTTTATGAGGATGGAGCGCCTATTCTTAAAGAAGTCGGATTGTATTTCGAATACAAATTATATCGGGCAAATCGTAGTATCAAACTTAGCGCCGAGCATTTTGAAGCTTTTATCTCTCCTAACCTGCAGCCTTTAATTACGGCTGGAGTTTACCTAGATTATAATAGGCGCAATTTCATCGAAACCAGAGAGATTAAAGGGATTAGAACACTTTCTCAAATTCCTGAATCAGTTTTTTTGTTAAAATTACATCCTAACATGTCTGATTGGGCTTTTCGTATGATCGAGCAGGCCAACCATATTAAAACCGTTATTCTTGAAACCTTTGGGGCAGGTAACGCCATGAAATCCATCGCGCTTAAACGAATGCTTGAATTTTGTCAAAAGAATGAAATTGTGGTTATCAATTGTAGTCAGTGTGCCAAAGGTTCTGTTTCGATGGGAATGTACGAAGCTAGTAACGGTTTTAAAAAATTCGGAGTTCTCGATGGAGGCGATATGACAACCGAAGCAACTCTCGCAAAGGCCCTAATTTTTGGGGCACTAAATTTGGAAATAAAACGTTTTAAAAAAATGTTGATTTCGCCATTATGTGGTGAAATTTCTAGAAAATAACCATAGCAATTTTTTTACCTCTGTTATTTTTTGTTTCTTGGTCATCGCTTGTAAAAGAGCATAACATTATTTTTTATCTTTACTCGTTAACTAACAAATTCTTAAGTCAAAAAAAATGAAAAAAATATCGTTAACCTTAGCTACTGCAGTAATGTTCATCTTAGGTTCAGCTTCTGCTTCGGCAGCTGTTATACAGGAAGAGGCTGCTGCTTCTAAAGGATTTACACAAGTACTTAAAGAGCAGTTTATCCAAGGTGGTCCTGCCTTCATGGGTATTGTACTTCTTTGTCTAATTCTAGGTCTTGCCGTTGCCATTGAGCGTATTATTTACTTAAATATGGCTACTACCAATACTGCCGCTCTTAAAGAGAGTGTTGAGACAGCATTAGCTTCAGGTGGGGTCGAAGAGGCTAAGTCTGTTTGTCGTGAGACTGCAGGTCCTGTTGCATCTATTTACTATCAAGGTTTAGAGCGTTCAGGCGAGGGTGTTGAGGCTGCTGAAAAAGCCGTTGTTTCTTACGGAGGTGTTCAAATGGGACAGCTTGAGAAGAACGTGTCTTGGTTATCATTATTTATCGCCATTGCGCCAATGCTTGGGTTCATGGGTACGGTAATTGGTATGATTCAAGCGTTCCAGAAGATTGCAGCTGTAGGTAATCTATCAGCATCACTTATTGCAGGTGATATCCAAGTAGCGCTTTTAACTACAGTATTTGGACTTATTACCGCGATTATCCTTCAGATTTTCTACAACTACATTATTGCAAAAATCGATGCGATTGTAAATGATATGGAAGATTCTTCTATTTCATTAATCGACATGCTTGCCGCTTCTAAGAAGTAATTGTAGAACGTAAAAATCTTAAGTTATGCACAGAATTATAAAAATCGTTCTAATCGTACTAGGAGTGCTTTCGACCATTCTTTGGTACTTGCTACCAGCTTCGGACATGCCGCCAAGCCAAGCAATAGATAGTACTTCAATGGATCTTATGTTCAAGGTCGTATTTCTTTTGTTGTTTGTCGCTACAGCTGCTTCAGTATTCTTCGGATTAAAAAAGACGTTTACTTCAGAAGGAGGCGTTAAGCGTGTTCTTAAAACTCTTGGGTTTGCGATAGTTCTTACACTGATCGGATACTTAATTGCTGGCGGTGAAGAAGCTGTTGTTGAGGCCGTTCAAACAGAAAGAGGATTAACTACAACCGTAGGTACGGTAAAAACTATTGGGACATTACTGAACATCTTCTTCGGAATGGTGATCATTGCTATTGTGCTAATGGTAATTCCTAGCCTAAAGCGTTTAACCGGAAGATAAAATTCAGAGATATGCCAAGAAGAAAAGGAGCACCAGAGGTTAATGCCGGCTCTATGGCGGATATCGCATTCTTGCTACTCATCTTTTTCTTAGTAACTACTACGATAGAAACAGATGCTGGACTCGACCGAATGCTTCCGCCGATTGAACCACCTGAAACTGATGTTGTTATTAAACAAAAGAACATCTTCACTGTGAGTATCAATAAGTCTGGTCAACTTTTAGTTGAGGAAGAGCTTATGAATTTAGATGATCTTAGAAACGCAGCGATTGCCTTCCTTGATAATGGAGGTGCTGCTGCAGGTTCACCAGAGTATTGTAATTATTGTCAAGGCAAGCGTGATGCTTCGTCTTCAGACAATCCTCAAAAGGCGATTATCTCTTTGAAGAATGATCGTGAAACAGCTTACAAAACGTACATCACAGTTCAAAATGAATTAGTTGGTGCCTACAACGACCTAAGAAACCGAGAGGCGCGTCGTTTGTACAATCGAGATTTTACAGAAATGGAGAGCGAATATCTTAACCCTGAAACGCCTTCTAGTGTTCGTGATGAACTCAAGGAGAAAGTTAAGAGGATTCAAGAGTTGTTTCCTCAGAAATTATCTGAGGCTGAAACGAGTAAAATTTAATTTAAGAATTAGAGACCATGTCAAAATTTGCCAAGAAAAAAGATGGGGATCTGCCTGCTGTATCTACAGCGTCGTTACCTGATATCGTATTCATGTTACTCTTCTTCTTCATGACGGTAACCACAATGAAAGATAGTTCACTTCTTGTAGAGAATGTTCTTCCAAATGCCGATCAGATTAAGAAACTCGAGAAAAAGGACCGTGTGATTTATATTTACGCGGGTAAGCCGACTCAGGAGTATACCAAAACCTTTGGAGAGGAGCCTAAGATTCAGTTGAACGATAAGTTTGCGAATGTTAGTGAGGTAGGTACTTATGTACTAGCAGAAAGAGCTACTAAGCCACAAGAGCTTCAGAATGTACTTACAACTGCTCTTAAAGTCGATAAGAACGCTTCAATGGGTATTGTAATGGATATTAAACAAGAACTTCGAAAAGTAAATGCACTGAAAGTGAATTATACTACATACGAGGGTAATGCCTTCAATAACATTCAGTGATTAGTTTGACTGTAGAATTTTAAAAAGGCCTCCATCGGAGGCTTTTTTTATTTTAGACTTTTTCTCAATCGCGCCACTGGAAGATCCAACTGTTCGCGATATTTAGCTACAGTTCTTCGAGCCACTTTATATCCCTTTTCTTTCAAAAGTTTCCCCAGCTTTTCATCGGTTAATGGCTTGCTTTTGTCTTCCCCCTCAATAAGTTCTCTTAGAATAGATTTAATCTCTCTTGTAGATACGCTTTCTCCTTCTTCATTGGTCATTGCCTCAGAGAAGTAGCTTTTAACTAGTTGTGTGCCGTAGGGCGTATCTATATACTTACTGTTGGCTACTCGAGAAATGGTGGAGATATCTAGTCCGGTAATTTCAGCGATATCTCTCAATATCATAGGCTTTAGATCTCTTTCGTCTCCACTTAAAAAATAGGCAGTTTGATAATTGATAATTGCCTGAAGGGTTACTATAAGTGTTTGTTGTCGCTGTTTGATGGCATCAATGAACCACTTTGCCGCGTCGAGTTTCTGTTTCACGAATTGCACAGCTTCTTTTTGCGCCGCATTGCTACTGCCTTGCTTATACGTTTCAAATAACTCTTTGTAAGAGCGTGATAGATGAAGTTCTGGGGCGTTTCTGGCGTTAAGTTGAAAATGAATCTGATCATCTTCGATTCTTAATATGAAGTCGGGTACAATCTGGCGATTCACACGTAATCCTAATGAAAATCCACCTCCTGGCTTGGGATTAAGTCTTTCAATTTTTGAAATCGCCAATTTTAAAGCCTCTTCCTCAATTTTATGCTTTTGAAGAATCTTTTCAAAGTGTTTCTTAGAAAACAGGTCAAAGCTCTCATCGATGATTTTGATGGCTAAATCACGTGAAGGATTTTTTGCTTGCCGTTTTAATTGTAGGCTTAGGCATTCAGCGATATCCCTAGCCCCAATTCCGGCAGGGTCCAATTGCTGAACCGTCATTAAAGCTTTTATAAGTTGCTCCTCGTTTACGAAGAGCCCCACACTGAACGCAAGATCATCGATAATGTCTTCTGTAGGTCTTCTCAGATAACCACTTTCATCTAAACTTCCTACTAAATATTCTGCTATTAAGTATTGCTCTGGTTCTAAATTGAATGTGGAAAGTTGTTCAGTTAGGTATCCATAGAAGGTTTGTCCAGCAGCATAAGGGGTCTGGTTTTCATCTTCTGTAGATGAACTTGAAATACTTGTCTTGTAATCGGGGGTATCATCATCAC
Source organism: Flavobacteriaceae bacterium (assembly GCA_018623655.1). Taxonomy (GTDB): domain Bacteria; phylum Bacteroidota; class Bacteroidia; order Flavobacteriales; family Flavobacteriaceae; genus UBA3478. The sequence continues at coordinate 5,385 of JAAZVG010000037.1, read as the reverse complement.
TGAGATACTCATCTATATTAATCTCCTCAGAATGTGTTTCTTCAGTCGATTCAAGCTCATCATTTGTTTCAATCTCAAAAGGATCTTCAGCGACTTCTTTCCCCGGTTCTAATGCAGGGTTTTCTTCGATTTCTTGCTTTATTCGCTCCTCAAATGCTTGAGTCGGCAGCTGTATTAACTTCATGAGCTGAATCTGCTGAGGTGACAGCTTTTGACTTAGCTTTAATTGAAGGTGCTGCTTTAACATGTTCTAAAATTCTGCGTTCTGTGGTGTTCGAGGATAGGGTATTACATCGCGTATATTTCCCATACCTGTAGCAAATAGGACAAGTCTTTCGAATCCTAGACCAAAGCCACTGTGTACAGCGGATCCAAATTTCCTAAGGTCGAGATACCAATACAGTTCTTCTTGGTCGATACCTAATACTTCCATTTTCTTTTTTAGCACATCTAAACGTTCTTCTCGCTGGGAACCCCCTACGATTTCACCTATACCTGGAAAAAGAACATCCATAGCTCTAACTGTTTTTTCATCCTCATTTAAACGCATGTAGAAGGCTTTAATGTTCGCTGGATAGTTATAAAGTATTACAGGTGCATTAAAGTGCTTTTCAACAAGATATCTTTCATGTTCACTTTGCAAGTCAATACCCCACTGATCAACAGTGTATTGAAAGCGTTTCTTTTTATTTGCTTTTGAATTTCGTAAAACATCAATAGCTTCAGTGTAGCTCACTCTTTTGAATTCGTTGTCTACAACAAAGCGCAGTTTTTCAATAAGTGGCATTGGACTCCTTTCGTTTTGAGGCTTTGTTTTCTCCTCATCTAATAGTCTATTTTCAAGAAATTCAAGATCTTCTTTACAGTGCTCCAAAACGTAACGAAGTGTATACTTAATGAAGTCTTCGGCCAGATCCATATTATCCTCTAAATCGTAGAAGGCCATTTCAGGTTCTATCATCCAGAATTCTGCAAGGTGTCTAGAAGTATTAGAGTTTTCTGCCCGAAACGTAGGCCCGAAGGTGTAGATTTTACCAAGCCCCATTGCGTAGGTCTCACCTTCGAGTTGACCGGATACAGTTAGATTCGTTTCTTTTCCAAAAAAATCTTTTTTATAGTCGATATCACCACTCTTACTCAAGGGTGGACTCTTTGAGTCTAAGGTAGAAACTCGAAACATCTCCCCAGCACCTTCAGCATCAGATCCAGTGATAATAGGGGTGTGCATATAAAAGAATCCCTCCTCGTTGAAATACTGATGAACGGCAAAAGCCAATTTTGAACGAATACGCATTATTGCAGAAAATGTGTTCGTTCTGATCCGAAGATGTGCTTTTTCGCGAAGGAATTCTAAACTGTGCTTCTTTGGTTGAATAGGATACTCATTGGCATCTGAGATCCCCAATACTTCAAAATCAGCTACTTTAACTTCAACTTTTTGACCTCTTCCTTGGCTTTCTTCAAGTTTCCCGGTAAGCTTTAGACATGCCCCGGTGTTAATCTCTTTTAGAAGTGCCTCTTCGGTATTTTCAAAATCAATAACACACTGAAGGTTTTGTAGGGTTGAACCGTCATTAATAGCAATAAAACGATTACTTCTAAAGGTTCTTACCCACCCCATTACAATCACCTGGTTTCCTATTTGAGGATCTTCAAGTAGTGATTTGATTGTTGCTGTCTTCATTTAATTATTTCTATATGGTAAAGATACTTTTTTCTAACTGGGGACTCTACGCTTCCCCATCCACATCTTTGGGTAAAATATCGATTTTAGGCTGCTTAAGTACCCGATTATTCGCGATATTCCTTTCAAGGGAAAGCAGTAAACATGGCAGTAAAACGAGATTAGCAAGCATAGCAAATAGAAGAGTGGCAGATACTAATCCACCTAATGCTTTGGTTCCGCCATAATTACTAATCATGAATACGGAAAAACCGAAAAAAAGTACGATGGAGGTGTAAAACATACTTACTCCTGTTTCTTTCAATGCTGCGTAAACTGATTTCTTGATTTGCCAATTATTCTGAACTAACTCTTGTCGATATTTTGCCAAGAAGTGAATGGTATCATCTACAGAAATACCAAAGGCGATACTAAAAATCAAAATAGTAGAGGGTTTGATAGGAACTCCAATGAATCCCATAATTCCCGCTGTAATAATAAGTGGTAGTAGGTTGGGTACTAGAGAAATTAGAATCATTTGGAATGACCTGAATAAATAGGCCATGAGTAGTGAAATTAAGATAACTGCTAGAAGAAGCGAAAGTACAAGGTTGTTTACAAGATATCGCGTGCCTTTTAAATAGAGCAGTGCCTTTCCCGTAAGCGCCACATCATAACGTTCTTTGGGAAAGATCTTTTCTATTGATTTATTTAAGTCTTTCTCAATTTCTTCCATGCGACTCGTCTTTACGTCTTTCATCATTAGAGAAAGTCTTAGACGTCTATTTTCACTATCAACCATAGACCTTGTTAGATCTCCTTCATTACTAAGGGGATTATTTGCAGCATCTAGGATGAAGTTACGTTCCTGTCTTGTGGGTAGTTGATAGTATTTTCGTAGCCCTTTGTAATAGGCTTGCTTCGCGTATTTCAATAGGTTACCTATAGATAGAGGATTTGAAAGCTCTGGATTTTCTCCAATCTCTTCGGATAGCCTCTCCACTCGTGATAAGGTAGCTTGTGAAAGAGCCCCATTTTCTTTTCCTGTGTCTACAAGAATCTCAATGGGTAAGATGCCATTAAAATCTTCTTCATAGAAAAGGATATCTTCATAAAAATCAGTATTCTTCGGAAGGTCTTCAATTCTACTACCAGTAATTTCGATTTGATAAATCCCTATAATGCTTAAAACGAGTAGAGCAACAGATGTGATGTAAACCGTAATACGATGCTCTCGTACAATGCGTTCCATACTTTTTACAAACAAATCAATCCATGGTGTATTCAAATGCTGCAGATGCTTGTTCTTGGGCAGCGACATATAGCTGTATATAATCGGAATAATAAGTAGCGATAGTATAAAAATTCCAATGATATTGATAGAGGCAACAATTCCAAATTCGCGTAAAAGACTACTACTTAAAATAATGAAAGTAGCGAACCCAGAAGCGGTAGTTAGATTTGTCATTAGCGTTGCATTGCCCACTTTAGATATTACCCGAATCAGTGATCGGGCTTGATTTCCGTGCTTCTTGACTTCTTGCTGATACTTATTTATAAGGAAGATACAGTTTGGTATTCCAATAACGATAATGAGAGGTGGAATCAGTGCTGTTAAGATGGTGATTTCAAACCCTAGTAAGCCAATAACACCGAATGACCAGCTAACTCCTATAAGTACGACTACCATCGATATGAAGGTTGCTCGATAGCTTCTGAAGAAAAAGAAAAAAATAAGTGCGGTTACTAGAAGTGCCCCGATTACGAAGAGAATCATCTCTTTCTTTAGTGTTTCAGCATTTCTAGTTTTAATGTAAGGCATTCCAGAGATTTTTGCATCCGCCCCAGATTCTCTTTCAAAGTTTTCAACAAGGCTATTGAACTCATTTAGAATGAATTCACTTCTAACCTTTGTGTTAACCACATCGGGGTCCATAAATGCAATTGTTCGAATAGCCCTACTGCTTGGGTCATAAATGAGGTTTTCATAGAAAGGTAGTCGCTCGAATAAATGGTAAAGTTTATACTTTGCATTTTCATCGCTAAGTGCCTCTCTTGGATTAAATGCTTGAGCCTCTAACTTACTTCCATTTCGAACGATCTCTTCGATATTTTCTAATGAGATAACAGAAACAATTTCTGGAGCGGCCTCTAGTTGTTTACTAAGCCTGTTCCACGCATTAAATGAAGTTGAGGTAAATAAATCGCGTCCTTCTACTGCGATTAATATAGCGTTATCTTCTTCACCAAATACATCAGTAAACTGGGTGTATTTAATAATTTCTGGATGATCATTAGGAAGCACAGAGGTCTCCTCATTCGAAAACTTGACATATTTCCACTGGGATATAAAAAAGCCTGTTAGCAATAATATACCAGCGATACACCAGACACGATTTCTTAAAATAACTCGTGCTATAAAAGGCCAAAAACCTTCAAAAAATGTTGCTATTTTCCCCATATTGGGTTAGACCTTCATGATCTCTGTCTCTTTCACGTTAAGCGCGCTTTCGATCTTTGAAATAAACTTGTCAGTTAAATCTTGGACATCTGACTCAGCATTTTTCAATAGGTCTTCAGAGATTTCTAATTTCTTTAATTCTTTGTTAGCTTCTTGACGTGCAGATCGAACACTAATTTTAGCGTCCTCCGATTCTGCCTTAGCTTGTTTAGCAAGGTTAATTCGGCGCTCTTCTGTTAATGGAGGAACATTGATAATAATAATGTCTCCATTATTCATAGGATTGAATCCTAGGTTTGAGTGGATTATTGCTTTTTCGATTTCTTCGAGGAGGCTTTTCTCCCAGGGCTGAACAACTAAGGTTCTTGCATCAGGCGTATTTACATTAGCAACCTGAGACAGAGGAGTGAGTGAGCCGTAATAGTCGACACTAACCGAAGAAAGCATTACGGGGTTCGCTTTCCCTGCTCTGATTTTGATGAATTCTTTTTCAAGGTGCGTGATAGAGGCAGTCATTTGCTCTTCTGCCAAATCTAAAATCATCTGTATTTCTTCGTTCATAGTCTATAAATTAACAACGGTACCCACGTCTTCCCCGGTGACTACCTTCATTAGGTTTCCTGCTTTATTCATATCGAAAACGACGATCGGAAGCTCATTTTCTTGACTTAAGGTGAAGGCGGTGGTATCCATTACTTTTAAGCCTTTTCTGAGCACATCTTCGAAGGTAATTTGATTATAACGTATGGCGTTTTGATCTTTTTCAGGATCTGCGCTATAAATGCCATCGACACGCGTCCCTTTAAGGATTACATCGGCTTTAATCTCAATAGCTCTAAGAACTGCTGCAGAGTCTGTTGTAAAGTAAGGGTTGCCTGTTCCACCACCAAAAATCACTACTCTACCTTTTTCTAGATGACGCATAGCTCTTCTTCTTATAAAAGGCTCTGCAACCTCGTCAATCTTGATAGCCGTTTGAACACGTGTTTCAATTCCTTCGTTTTCAAGACTGCTTTGCAATGCAAGTGCGTTGATAACGGTAGCTAACATACCCATGTGATCTCCTTGCACTCGGTCTACTCCCTTGCTTGAGCCAGAAAGCCCTCTAAAGATGTTCCCTCCTCCAATTACAATGGCAATTTGAACACCTTTGTCAACAACGGCCTTGATTTCTTCTGCATATTCTTTTAAACGATCAGGGTCGATACCGTATTGCTGGTTACCCATCAGAGCTTCTCCGCTCAATTTTAGTAGAATTCTG
>JAAZVG010000156.1 GCA_018623655.1 Flavobacteriaceae bacterium | reverse complement strand
GAGGGATTCAAAATAATTACCAAAGACAGCGTTTTCTACACACTTGATGGCAAGGAGTTTTCTTCGAGAAAGCATTATTATAGCTCAGATGTTTATCGACTAAAACTTGTTCCGTCAAGCGATTCTCATAAGTTTTTCATTGCCGATGGAGGCGGCGTCGTTTTTAGGTTTGAAAATGACACCTTGTTTAGAGTGGACCAGTCTTATCGTTGGAGAAGCAGATACAACTCACTGACCGCGGCAACAGGCGACACTATTTATTTATATGGAGGTTATGGAGAGTTTACCTTTTATAACGACTTGCTTCGATTTGATCAATCAACTAGAGAATGGGTTGAAATACCGGTTCAGGAACCGAGACCGCCGAGAATGAGTAATGCTTTAGGACAGATTGATCTTGATGACAGAGCTTTATATATTGGTTTTGGCTCTGATTCTAGGTATGTTGAAAAACGATCCACCTACAGACCCTTCTATGAAATCGGTAAGTTTGATATGGACAGTGAACATTATGAGGTTGTAGGCAACATGGAATTCATTCGTCAATATCAAAATGAACAAGGATCGATATATTGGAAATCATTTCATCATTACAAAACGCCGATATTTTACTCAAATCGTCACTTATTTGATTTTGATTTTATAAACGGGAAAGCGCATCTTCATTATGATGCAGACTATTCAACTTTAGAGCAGTTTAGCGATATACTGGCCTATAACCCTTCCTCTAATAAATTTTTGTTGGGCGGAACGCTTTTAGACAATCCTCGATATAGGGTGATTGATGAGCTAGACCTCCTAGGAAGGCGCTATACGATTTATGATATGGAAAGGCTAAATAAGGGTCGTAACGGCTTTCTGTGGGCCGGCGCATTACTTTTTATAATACTATTATATCTCTTTGCCGGAAAAAGCCAACAGTTTATCGAGCTGATTAATCAGAATCGAAACCGTATCAGACCACAGCTTTCAGATGAAGACTTTAATGTTCTCCAGATTATTATTGATGCTTATCCCAACTTTGTAGATTATCCTGAACTACAGAATTCCTTTGAGCGTGATCTAAGCTATGAAAGTCGAATTAAGAAATTAAGAACAACAGTCAAGACACTTGACGATACCATTAAGGCTACCTTAAAATTAAAAAGTAGCGTTTTCGAAATCGAAAAAGGCAAAGAAGATAAGCGCGTTAAAGTGATTCGCTTAAAAGACCAGAGTTTAAGGTTTTCTAAACTGCGATCGTTATTGCCCTTTTAATGTGCTTGCAAGTGTTTTGCAGCTTTTTTGGCAAAATAGGTTGCTATAAGATCTGCTCCTGCTCTTTTAAAGCAGATTAACTGTTCTAAGTAAGCCCTCTCATAATCAATCCAGCCTTTCTCTGCGGCGGCATGAAGCATTGCATATTCTCCTGAGACGTGATAAACAGCTACTGGCAATTGAACAGCATTCTTAACCTCACGAACAATATCTAAATAAGGAAGCCCCGGTTTTACCATTAAAATATCTGCGCCTTCTTCTTGATCCATTAAGGCCTCTTTGACTGCCTCGACGCGGTTTGCTGGGTTCATTTGATAGCTTTTTTTATCCTTAGGGATATTCTCAGCATCTACTGGTGCTGAATCTAGCGCATCTCGAAAAGGTCCGTAAAAAGCGCTTGCGTATTTCGCTGCATAACTTAAGATACCTACATCTTCAAAACCTTCTGCATCGAGTGCTTTTCTTATCTCGATGACTCTTCCATCCATCATATCGCTGGGAGCGACTAGATCGGCTCCAGCTCTGGCATGCGAGACGCTCATTTTGCACAACGCTTCTACGGTAGGGTCGTTCAGAACTTTCCCGCCAGACACAATGCCGTCGTGCCCATAGATCGAAAAGGGGTCAAGAGCAACATCAGTTAAAACTAGCATCTCTGAATTCGCAGCTTTAACGATTTTAATAGCTCTTTGCATGAGACCATTGGGATTCCAGGCCTCAGCTCCTGCATTATCTTTTTTAGTATCATCGGTCTTTGCAAATAAGAGAACGGCCTTTAATTTTAAAGCTGTAAGCTCACGAATTTCATCTTCTAAAACGTCCACGCTCATTCGATATTGACCCGGCATTGACAGAATTTCTTCTTTTACATCTGTTCCCTCCACAACAAATAGTGGAACAATAAAATCGTCAACGGTTAATGTGTTTTCTTGAACTAATGAGCGCAGCGCACTAGAGGTGCGAAGTCTACGGTTTCTAATAATTGGGTACATAGATTTTTCCTTTTAGATAAAGTTGAGCTTTTCCGGTGATGAATGCTCGATCTTCATTTATTTCGCACAGCAGATGGCCTTTTCTTTTTGACTCCTGTCGTGCGCTGAGTTTTGTTTTTTTCAATTTTTTCGACCAGTATACAACAAGCGAAGTGTGTGCTGAGCCGGTTACAGGGTCTTCATCAACCCCAACAGCAGGACCGAAAAATCTCGATACAAAATCGACATCGGTTCCTTGTGCGGTTACTATTACCCCTACGAAGGGCCAATTTTTAATGGTTGTTAAATCGGGCTGTATTTGTTTAACTATTTTTTCGTTTTCAACACGAAGAATAAGGTCGGTTCGTCCGGTGTAAGCTTCAAGTATTGGACTACCAATTGCTTCAACCCATTCGTTTTTTATACTGATCGGTATAATTTTATCAGCCGGAAAATCAAGAGTCAAATGCTCTTCAGCTTTGGTTACCATCAAATCTCCCGAACGAAGGCTTTGAAATTTTATGGTATCGTTTAAATCTTTCTCGTTAAATAAAACATATGCAGACGCCAGAGTAGCGTGCCCGCAAAGATCTACCTCTGTTGTTGGGGTAAACCAACGGATTTGAAACGGGCTTAAATCTGTGCGAATAAAGGCGGTTTCTGCAAGATTGTTTTCTGCTGCAATTTGCTGCATTACCTCTACTCCTAACGGCCTTTCTAATAGACAAACTCCCGCAGGGTTGCCCGAGAAAACCTTAGAAGTAAAAGCGTCTATTTGGTAGAAAGGAATGCTTGTACGGTCTTTTATGTCCATGTTCGGGGGTTTTTTAGCGTTTGTATGAGCTTATCCTCTTCGCTTCCCACCCCAGGCGAATGGTTATATTGCCATTGAACGTGTGGGGGCAAGCTCATAAGGATACTCTCTATGCGACCATTCGTTTTTAGTCCAAAAAGGGTTCCTTTGTCGTGCACAAGATTGAATTCGACATATCGGCCACGTCGTATTTCTTGCCATTCTCTTTGCTTGTCGGTATAATTCAAGTTTTTCCGCTTTTCTACTATGGGTACATAGGCACTTATAAAGCTATTACCAATTTCAGTTACAAAGGCATACCATTGTTCTAGGGGTTGCTCATCGGTTTCTTTTAGGTAATCAAAAAATAGACCCCCAATTCCTCTAGCTTCATCGCGATGCGTATTCCAAAAATAGCGATCACAGGCTTCCTTATATTTAGGATAGAATGCTTGGTCATGTT
>JAAZVG010000155.1 GCA_018623655.1 Flavobacteriaceae bacterium | reverse complement strand
GCGTATCTGTTAAATTCATTTATAACTCTAAAGCTTTTTTCACATCCCCATTCATTAGGTGCGTAATTGGATCTTCAATAGCCTCTTTAACAGCCACAAGAAAGCCCACAGATTCTTTTCCATCAATAATTCGATGATCATATGAAAGTGCTAAGTACATAACGGGAGCTATAGTAACGGCTCCATTTTTAACCACGGGACGTTCAACAATATTGTGCATACCTAGAATTGCACTTTGCGGAGGATTAATGATCGGAGTACTTAACATTGATCCGAATACACCACCATTAGAAATAGTAAATGTTCCTCCCGTCATTTCATCGTTTGTTATTAGTCCATCTCGGGCTCTAAGAGCTAGGCGTTTAACCTCTTCTTCTACTCCTTTAAAACTGCGTTCTTCAGCATTGCGAATCACAGGCACCATAAGTCCTTTAGGCCCAGAAACAGCAATACTAATGTCACAGAAATCGTAAGAAATCATTTCTTTTCCATCGATCATTGAATTTACAGCGGGGAACATTTTTAACGCTCTGATTACTGCTAGAGTAAAGAAAGACATGAACCCTAACCCAACCCCATGCTTGTCCTTAAACACATCTTTATACTCTTTTCTCAATTCAAAAACGGCGCTCATATCTACCTCGTTGAAGGTAGTAAGCATGGCTGTTTCATTCTTAGCAGAAACTAATCGCTCTGCCACTTTTCGACGGAGCATAGAAAGCTTTGTTCTCGACTCAGAACGATTTGCTCCTGATTCAAAACTTCCCATTGCCGGTGATGCACTAAGTACATCTTCCTTAGTAATTCTTCCGTCTCTTCCCGTTCCTGAAATCGCATCTGAAGTCAATCCTTTTTCACTCATGAGTTTTGCAGCCGCAGGAGAAGGAGTACCTGTTGCATAAGTTGGCTTTTCTGAAGGAGCAACCGCAGACGTTTCAGTCTTAGCTGTAGGCGCAGGTGACTCACTTTTTGTAGTAGTAGAAGAACCTCCTTCTGGAGCATCTGCTGAAGTATCGATCAAACATACCACTTGACCAACGGCAACAGCGTCACCTTCTTCCGCTTTCAATGTAATTACACCACTCGCTTCTGCAGGTAACTCTAAAGTAGCCTTATCTGAATCTACCTCTGCAATCGCCTGGTCTTTTTCAACATAATCACCATCACTGACAAGCCAGGTAGCGATCTCTACTTCAGTAATCGATTCTCCCGGTGAGGGAACTTTCATTTCTAGAATCATGATTTATACTTCTCGTTATAAGTTGAAATTATCTTTTGTCTGGTCAAATACGTACTCTATTATCTGCTGATGACGTCGGGCTGCTCGAACTGCGCTACCTGCTGCAGGTGCCCCATAAAATCTTCGAGACGCCACTCTGAAATTTCGAGCTGCTGGGTAATGTAGTAAAAGATGACCATAAGCGCCCATATTTCTCGGTTCTTCCTGAGCCCAAACTACATCATTAACTGATTTATATTGTTCTAATAGTGCATCAAGTTCAGCAGTAGGCAGAGGGAATAATTGTTCTAGTCTTACTAAGGCCACATCATCTCTTCCTTGTTCTTCTCTGTAGGCTAATAGGTCATAATAAAACTTACCTGTACAAAGCACTAAGGTCTTTGTCTTTCTTGATTTGGTATCTTGATCAGCAATTAACGGCTTAAAAGTACCCTCAGCCAATTCTTCCTTGGTCGAGACTACTTTCGGATGACGAAGTAAGCTTTTCGGGGTAAATATTACTAAAGGCTTTCTGAACGAAGCTTTCTGCTGTCTTCTGAGGACATGAAAAAGGTTCGCAGGTGTAGTTACATCTACCACATACATATTATCCTTAGCACAAAGCTGCAGATAACGCTCCATACGAGCAGAGGAGTGTTCGGCTCCTTGACCCTCATAACCATGAGGAAGGAGAAGCACTAAGCCATTTTGCATTTTCCATTTATCCTCAGCTGAGGACAAATATTGGTCGATGACGATTTGAGCTCCATTTGAGAAGTCTCCAAATTGAGCCTCCCAAAGTGTTAATGTATTAGGACTAGACATTGCATAACCATAATCGTATGCCATAACCGCATACTCCGATAGCAGCGAGTTATATATGTGAAGCTTACCATTTTGAAGTTCTTCTAATTGATTAAGTAAAATGATCTCCTCTTCGTTTGATTCTGTTTTGATCACTGCATGTCGATGAGAGAAAGTTCCTCTCTCAACATCTTGTCCTGTAAGTCGAACATCATTTCCCTCTTCAATCAGCGAAGCGTAAGCTAATAGTTCACCCATTGCCCAATCAAGACTGTTGTCTTCGAAGTACATTTTTTTACGGGCATCTATAAGACGTTCAATCTTTCTTAACGCCTTTTTATCAGATGGGATGCTTGTAATTTTTTCGGCTAAAGCTGTCAACTTCTTTATTGGATAGCTCGTGTCAACCGTCTCCATCATTTCCTTTGAGGTAGCTAAGCCTGAAAAACCAGACCATTCATCTTTCATAAAGGGAGTAATCACAGTCTTCTCAACCTTACGAGAATCAATAAGATCTTCTTCGAGCATGTTTTTATATGAAGTTTCTAACTCAGCCACATAATCTGAATCAATCACACCACTAGCTAGGAGTTGATCAGCATAGATATCTCTAGGATTTTGATGTTTAGCAATTGCCTTGTACAAGAGAGGCTGTGTAAATTTCGGTTCGTCACCCTCATTATGACCGTATTTTCTATAACCGAGTAGATCGATAAAAATATCACGAGCAAATCGCATTCTATATTCAAGGGCAAATACGGCTGCATGAACTACTGCCTCAACATCATCTGCATTGACATGTAGCACTGGCGAAAGTGTCACCTTCGCTACATCGGTGCAATAGGTAGACGAACGTCCATCCAGATAATTCGTTGTAAACCCGATTTGATTATTGACCACTATATGAATGGTACCCTCTGTTTGATAACCCTCTAATCGGGCCATTTGAACCACCTCATAAACCACTCCTTGGCCGGCGATGGCAGCATCTCCGTGAATTAGAATAGGTAATACTTCAGAAGGATTCGAAGGATGATCATTATCCTGTTTGGCTCTAGTAATTCCTTCGACAATGCCATTCACGGTTTCAAGATGTGAAGGATTTGGAGCAATATTCATGTTTACAACATGACCATTATTTGTTTCTCGCTTTGAGGTCCAGCCCAAATGATATTTCACATCACCATCAAAGATGGCTTCTTCGTAATCCTTACCATCAAATTCAGAAAAAATATCTTTCGGAGATTTACCAAATATATTGGTAAGTACATTGAGCCTCCCGCGGTGAGCCATTCCCATAACAAATTGCTTAACACCTTTATCTGCTGCATGTTCAATAATGGCATCTAAGGCTGGTATCAATGACTCATTCCCCTCAAGCGAAAAACGTTTTTGGCCTACATACTTCGTATGCAAGAAACGTTCAAAACTTACCGCTTGATTGAGTTTCTCAAGGATGTATTTTT
>JAAZVG010000154.1 GCA_018623655.1 Flavobacteriaceae bacterium | reverse complement strand
TACGCCAGCTTGCATCAGTTCTTTTGATTGCTGAATACACCATTCGATACCGACCTCATAAACGGCTTTGCTATCTGCACAAGCTTCAACGGCGCTGACCAGATCGCTCGGTAGATCAACATGAAAACGGTGAGGTAACAGATTGAGTTGTCTTTTGGTTGAAATGGGTTTGAGCCCCGGGATAATAGGTACGTTAATACCAGCTGATTTGCATTTCTCGACAAATTCAAAGTACTTCTGATTGTCAAAAAACATCTGAGTGATGATGTAGTGTGCTCCTTTGTTGACCTTGGCTTTTAGCATTTTAAGATCGTGATCTAGTGATGGAGCCTCCATGTGTTTTTCAGGGTAACCGGCCACTCCGATGCAAAAATCGGTAGTGCCTGGGCTTTCTAGACCTGAATCAAGGTATACTCCTTGATTCATTGAATTGATCTGTTCTACCAGTTCTGAGGCGTAGGCGTGCCCACCCTTTTCAGGCTTGAAATAGGTCTCAGAGCTCATCGCATCCCCCCTTAAGGCCACGATGTTATCAATACCAATGAAATTAAGGTCAATTAGCAGGTCTTCAGTTTCTTCTTTGGTGAATCCGCCGCATAAGATGTGAGGGATTGCATCAACTCCATACTTGTGCTGAATTGCCGCAGAGATTCCTAAAGTTCCTGGGCGCTTTCGGGTCACTTTTTTTTCAAGGAGGCCATCGGGACGCTCCGAGTAAGTGTAGTCTTCTCGGTGATAGGTTACCTCGATAAAAGGAGGATTAAATTCCATCAGCGGATCGATAGCGTTATAGATCGTATCGATGGTTTCTCCCTTATTAGGAGGTAATAGCTCAAAAGAAAATAATGTCTTCCCTTTAGCCTTTTTGATGTGTTCGGTAACCTTCATTGTTATTCTTCTAAATTAGGCATTAACCATTTTTCTGCTTCTTGTATGCTGATCGATCTTCTTTCTGCGTAATCTTCGAGTTGATCTCTCTTTATTTTACCTAGGCCGAAATACTTAGCTTTGGGGTGTGCGAAATAATAACCCGATACCGATGCAGCTGGCCACATGGCGAGACTTTCAGTTAAGGTTACACCGATACGCTCCTCTACTTGCATCAGCTTCCAAAGCGTTGGTTTTTCAAGGTGATCTGGACAGGCCGGGTACCCCGGTGCAGGTCTTATTCCTGTGTAGGCTTCTTTGATAAGTTCATCGCCACTTAGTCTTTCATCTTTAGCATACCCCCAAGTTTCTTTACGAACTTTTTCGTGTAGGTATTCGGCAAATGCTTCGGCAAGTCTGTCTGCAAGGGCCTTGACCATGATGCTGTTGTAGTCGTCGTGATTCTTTTCGAATTCGGCGGCTAGTTCGTCTGACCCGAATCCGGCGGTAACACAGAAGGTTCCCACATAATCTTTATGTGAGGATTCTGCAGGGGCGATGTAATCGGCAAGAGCTAAGCTTTCTTTTCCGCCTCTCGCTCCTTGTTGTCTTAAGGTAAGCAGACGAGCACTTTCGTCTACTCTTGATTCATCCTCGTAAATCACAATGTCATCTCCCTTGCTAGCCGCTGGATAGATTCCGTAAACCGCTTTAGCGACGAGTTTGTCGTTTTCGATAAGATCTGCGAGCATCGCATGGGCGTCGTCAAGAAGTTGTTTGGCGTGATCTTTTAATTCGGGATCTTCTAGAATATCAGGATACTTACCGTGTAAATCCCAGGTCCAGATAAAAGGACTCCAGTCGATGTAAGGAATGAGTTCACGTAAGTCTTGCTTCTCGATGGTCCACACTCCTGTATGCTCGGCGGCAACAGGTGGCTCTGCGTCAAAGTCGATCTTGAATGCAGCCGCTCTTGCAGCCTCAAGGGTGCGATATTCTTTATTTTTCTTACGTAGCGGGTATTCAATTCTAAAGGTTTCGTATTCGGAGCGAATTTGCTTTTTGTAATCTTCCCCGGTGTCTTTGCCGAGTAATTGGCCGGCAACGGTTACGGCTCGAGAAGCGTCCATTACATGAACAACCCCTCCGTTATATTCCGGATCAATTTTGATAGCCGTATGAGCTCTAGATGTGGTTGCTCCACCAATTAATAGCGGAATATTAGCCCCTACACGTTGTAGTTCTTTTGCCACAAATACCATTTCGTCCAAAGAAGGGGTGATTAGCCCTGAAAGCCCTACCATATCGACGTTCTCTTTGAGCGCAGTTTCAATGATTTTCTCGGGCGGTACCATAACGCCTAAGTCGACGATTTCGTAGTTGTTACATCCGAGAACGACTCCTACAATATTCTTTCCGATATCGTGCACGTCTCCTTTTACGGTGGCGAGTAGAATCTTTCCTGCCTTTTCTTGTTTGCCTGAAGATTCAGCTTCGATAAAGGGTAGAAGGTAGGCTACGGCTTTTTTCATCACTCGGGCCGACTTCACTACCTGAGGCAAGAACATTTTGCCTTCGCCGAATAGATCACCTACAATATTCATCCCGGTCATTAAGTGACCTTCGATGACTTCTAGTGGTCTGTTCACCGAAACCCTTGCTTCTTCCATATCCTGATCTACAAACTCATCAATTCCTTTGATGAGGCTATGTGAGATGCGCTCTTGAAGCGGTAATTCTCTCCATTTTAAGCGGTCGGTATTCGCTTCTTTCGTAGATCCTTTGACGTTATCGGCAAAATCGAGTAGGCGCTCAGTGGCGTCGTCTCTTCGGTTAAGTAAAACGTCTTCTACATATTCGAGAAGTTCTTTGTCGATATCATCATAGACTTCAAGAAGCGTTGGGTTAACAATACCCATGGTCATACCGTGTTTGATGGCATGATAGAGGAATGCCGAGTGCATTGCCTCACGAACGGTATTATTCCCTCTAAACGAAAACGAAACGTTCGAAACTCCACCGCTCACATGGGCGTAGGGTAGGTTTTCGCGAATCCAGGCAGTGGCTTTAAAGAAATCTACTGCATTGTTTTTGTGTTCTTCCATTCCCGTTGCTACAGGGAAGATATTCGGATCAAAGATGATGTCTTCAGGGTTGAAGTTCACCTTGTCTACGAGTACTCGATAGGAGCGTTCGCAGATTTCGATACGTCGCTCGTAGTTATCAGCTTGTCCTTTTTCATCAAAGGCCATTACGATTACAGCTGCCCCGTATCGTTTTATTTTTTTGGCCTGAGCAATGAAATTTTCTTCGCCTTCTTTAAGGCTGATTGAGTTGACTACGGCCTTACCTTGAACCACTTTTAATCCGGCCTCCAGAATCTCCCATTTCGAGGAGTCAATCATTACAGGGATTCGAGCAATATCTGGCTCTGCAGCGATGAGATTCAGAAAACGGGTCATAGCCGCAACCCCATCGAGCATACCCTCATCCATATTCACATCGATGATTTGTGCACCTCCTTCAACTTGCTCGCGAGCGACCTCTATGGCCGCCTCGTAGTTCTCTTCTTGAATTAGCCGTAAGAATTTACGAGATCCAGTTACGTTCGTTCGTTCACCGACATTTAC
>JAAZVG010000153.1 GCA_018623655.1 Flavobacteriaceae bacterium | reverse complement strand
TTTATCTTTAGATTTCATTGCTTCTCTTAAAGCAGCACTTAAGTCATCAATTATTGCCATATTCTAACTTTCTGTATAAATGCATTGTATCAGGAATGTCTGTAACAACTCCGTATAAATCAATTTCTGAATATCTCTGAAAATCTATCTCTAAAATTAAAGATGAAAAGAATAGCACAATAGAAAAAACGAGTAGAAAAACTAGAAGCCTCTTAAGAATTCTCAAAATGTAAAACCTCTATATTCTCTGAATTACTCATCTTCATCAGCACGACCGTCAGAGTTGTTATCAGAGCTGGAATTAGGGTCTAATGGTAGTGCGTCATCAATATCTAAAACACCATCATTATCATCATCTGTGTCAGATGAGTTATCTATACCATCTCCATCAGAGTCCATTGTGGTTAATTTCCATCTTCTATGTTGTTCATCCTCAAACATAACAATTCCTACATCAGGAGCTACCCAGAAAATTAGTTTGTTATGAGCCACGATTGGGCTGGCATAACTACTACCGTCTTGGCCGTAAGAAAACCTTGAGTGAGATGTGATTATTTTAAATGCGTCAAATGCTCCATAAGGTGTAACAACTAATTCCTTAGACACTACGTTTGTAAAATTCCAATTGTCAAAATCAGTTGGTGTATTGCCCGGAAATATATCTTCCCTATTACTTGTACAGTCAGTCTCTATGTATTGACCAACTGTCATATATTTATTTACCTGCAAACAAGGCGTTGGGTAGTTTATATGATTAGCATTTGTATTTGTTGCAAATTCATAAATGGGTTTGGCTCTCTTTAACGAAACGTTGCCTTGGTTTAAGTAAAATTGATAACCAACTCTCGCGTTATATCCAGTTTTATCTTCCCAGACGAATGGGTTGTCGTAAATAATGTCACAATTTTGAACACTGCACCAAGTTAAATTTTTATAAGTAACAGAATTTTCTGTTACATCACTACCTATGGTTGTGTACATTGTTAAGGTATCTGGTGTGGTTAAGCCTGGTAAGTTTTCTGTATAACTATAAGAAGCACTGGCCCCATCAAATTGTGGAAATAGTGATAGAGTACTTACATATTCACTTCCAATATTCTCGCCATAATTTGTTTTAGGTATCATTCTTTCATACAAAAGCAAGTTTTCTTCAATAAACCTTGCTGAATCTGCTTCACTAGAGCCTGCAGGTATTGACCCCCAAGTTCCATCTAAATATTTACTTGGATCTGACATGGAGGGATCATATAAGCCTAGAGCCTCTCGAGCATCTCTTTCAGCCTGAGTTGGACAAAACCTATCAGGATTTGAATACATAAAACAAATTAGTCCGTCGTATGACATTGTAGAACCTATATTGTTTGTTGGGTCAAAATATCCATAATTATAACTTCCAGGAGTATAGGTCGAACTGCTTGAAGACTGATTAACAGCATGTAATAAGCCTATCGAATGGCCTAATTCATGAGCAAAGCAACCCATGGCTTTAATAAGACCTTTTGATCTCATATGATTTTGTGGTCTTACTCCTACATATGATGAGCAGTCTCCATTCCATGAATCTACCAAATGCTGAGTGTGAATTCCGTACCTTACTCTGTCTTTATTTATCTGTTCAGAACCAGTAAAAATCGCCAATGAGGAATATGATCCAAATGTAATGTAATTACTCTCCGCTGAAGTTAATGAAGTCCACTCAGATGGAGTTAGTAAATTTACTCTTAAATTTACATCGCTATTACTTAATAAATGATTTTGCCATAATTCGGTTGTCTCCATCTCAGCAGCTAATAGTGTTGGAGTTCTGATACCACAAACAACTGTATTGTTTTCAATTATATAATCAGTACAATCAGAAAGGGTAACATCGTCATACCAAGAACGGACATTGATAGTTGGATATTCTGTTGTATCAACAACACTTACTGAAAGAGTTTTGGATGTTGTTCCTACACTATCAGTTACGGTAGCAGTAGCTGAATAAGTAGTTTTTTGTTCGTAATCGGCATTTGAATTCAAGGTAACCACACCACTCGAATTAACTGACATTAAGTGAGCATCTGCTCCAGATAACGCATATGTTAACCCCCCAGTGCCACTTGCGGAAATAGTGACAATAGACTTTTGATTTTCATTTATGGATATTGTTCCATTTAGATTTGAAATTGTTAAAGATCCAGAATCAGAAC
This sequence comes from Flavobacteriaceae bacterium, assembly GCA_018623655.1. Taxonomy (GTDB): domain Bacteria; phylum Bacteroidota; class Bacteroidia; order Flavobacteriales; family Flavobacteriaceae; genus UBA3478. Next base: position 1,308 of record JAAZVG010000153.1, on the reverse strand, counting down.
TTGAAATAGATGATCCAGAACTAGATGTAGAAGTAGAGTTATTATTCAAACAGCGCCAAGTTTTAAATTCTATTAAAGTTTTTTCAGCTTTATCAAGGTTCATTCCAGATTGATAATCGACATCATCAGGATTCACTGACTTTAAACTGTAGTTACAACTACCACCTCCAACTATGAGATACCGAATCTCTCCTGAGATGTTAGGGTTTGAATTCTCAATGAGGCCAGAACTTTCATTAGCATTTACAAAAAAGGTACATTCTTTATAAGCCAAATATCCCGTACATTGCTTGAGAACAGCTTCGACTGTTTGTGTGCAATTGTTGTAAGATGTCATAGCCTTATGAGTCGAGGGACCTATAATTCCATCTATACGAATTCCTACAAACTCTTGGAATTTTTTTATACTCGATAAAAGATTTTCATCTAAATATCCACTTATCGCTCCATCAAAAAAATTCTCATTGAATAAAAAAGACTGAATGTTTCTTATATTTAAAAAATCAACACTTTGATAATTTTTCTGGTTACATTCCTGGAGTAAAGGTTTCTCCGAATCATACTCTTCCTCTAAAGGGCCATTGAAAGGGATTAAGAAAATTAATAGAACATAAGAAAATAACAAAAAAGAAAAAAAATTTTTTATGCCACCCACAAAATAAAACTTTAATTAGAAATTCTTCTACTTCAAAATAGATTTATGAAATTTTATCCCTAACCAATTTACTTACAACAGATCCATCAAGTCCATCTGTTTTAGACATTACAGCACCAATTATTTTACCCATCTGAGAAGTATCAACATCTCCTATTTCAGAAAGTACTTCATCGATTATTTTTGATACCTCTTCTTCGCTTAACTGTTCAGGAAGCCACTCACTTAAATAATCTATTTCAAATTGTATTTTTGAAGCCATATCTGCACCACGATCACCAAGAGATTCATACTCTTCAACAGCCTTATTCATTTTTTTAACATATGAAGTGATTACACCAAGTACTAATTCATCAGTAGCCTCTTCGCCTTTTTCTGCCTTTTTCTTAGCAACTTCAGTCTGTACTTGGCGAATTGCATTAAGTTTAGTTTTTTCTTTTGATTTCATTGCTTCTTTTAAAGCAAAACTTAAGTCATCAATTATTGCCATATTCTCACTTTCTATATAAATGCATTGTATCAGGAATGTCTGTAACAACTCCGTATAAATCAATTTCTGAATATCTCTGAAAATCTAACTCATTATTTACTGTCCAGAGAACTGTCCTCTCTTTCGGTAAATTAAAATTTCGACTTTCAAACAAATCCTTATT
>JAAZVG010000152.1 GCA_018623655.1 Flavobacteriaceae bacterium | reverse complement strand
GAGAAGTTGCCCCCTCTGCAACGCACAAAGATTATTACCTAGATGAAGAAGGAAATGTAATTCGAGGTAAAAGCATTTTAGGGGCAACAGCTGTTGGTATTCCAGGAACTGTATCTGGACTTTTTGAAGTTCATAAAATGTTTGGGACACTACCAATAGAAGAATTAATTCAGCCTGCCATTAGTCTGGCCAGAAATGGAATTGTTGTTACTGAAAGGCAAGCTCAATCATTCGCCTATTATGACAGCATTTTTACGGTAGTTAACCTAAAACCACTGGCACTCTTTCATCAGAAAAAGGCAGGAGACACTATTGTATTTGAAGCACTTGCAAATACTTTAGAAACGATTCAAAGAAAAGGTGAACAAGCATTCTATCAGGGGGAACTAGCAAAGAAAATGGTGTCATTTTTACAAAGTAACGGAGGAGCTCACACTCTAGAAGATTTTAAAGGCTATCAGGCAAAATGGAGAGACCCGATCACTTTTGAATATCTTGGAAACAAAATCATTTCAATGGGCCCGCCAAGCAGCGGAGGAGTAACACTTAAACAGATTTTTGGAATGCTTAAATCGCTCGACTTAATGAGTGGTTCTCCGGATACTGCCGCTTACATTCATAAGCTTTCAGCTACTTTTAGAAGAGCTTACGCAGATCGTAATGAATACTTAGGCGACCCTGATTTCGTTTCTATTCCTACTGCTAAGTTGACTCATTCTGACTATTTGGCCTCTAGAATTGCCAATTTCACAGAGGATACCATTGTTTCTATAGGTGATATTAATCCTGGAAAATTTATAGAATCAGATGAAACTACACACTATTCTATAGTAGATTCTTACGGTAATGCTGTTTCTGTAACTACGACACTTAATGGCGGATATGGGTCAAAATTATTCGACCCTGAACTCGGATTCTTCTACAACAATGAAATGGATGATTTTAGTTCTAAACCTGGGGTACCTAATATGTTTGGCTTAGTAGGATCTGAAGCTAATTCAATCGCCCCTGGAAAGCGTATGCTTAGTAGTATGACCCCTACAATTGTTGAAAAGGATAATCAACTACTTTTAGTTGTAGGTACTCCAGGCGGCTCTACTATTATAACCGCAGTAGCTCAAGTTATTCTCAGATCCATATACTACAACACTCCGATGCAAAAGGCAGTCGATGCTGCAAGATTTCATCATCAGGGTGTTCCAGATCTGTTGATATTAGAGCCGAATCGATTTAATAGTGTGGTTATCGATTCATTGAAGAGATTGGGTTACACAATTTCAGAAAAAACGAATCGTATTATCGGAAAAGTCAATGCGATTCGAATAACTGAGGATGGAAAACTTGAAACAGGAGCAGATTCTCGTGGAGATGAAGCTTCTTCTGGCTTTTAATTTTTGCTATCTAGACGACGCTTCAAAAGTTCCATTGACTGTTTTAGTTCGTTCATGAGCTGCTGATTGTTATCAGCTTCTATATGAAAGGTTAATCGACTACTTACTTCCCATATCTCTTTAATCCTAAAAGGTTTAACTCTGTAAGCTGGATAAGTAGAATTTAAAGATTCTAGAATTACATCATTGGACCGCTCGGGTAAAACCACTTTTTTTACAAGTACGCTATCATCCAACACGACAACATACATTTTAGAGGCTCGAACGTCATCTATGCTAGAGAGGGCTTTAGCAATTACCCAATCCCCTGGTTGAAGTGCGGGTAACATCGAATCACCATCTACTTGAAAGCCTCGATAAGTTGCATTTCGAAATTCTTTCAGTGGAAGATCAAATGCTGGTAAAGTTTGATACCATGCAGTGTCTGCTATATTTTGAGGATAACCTGCTGCAGCCTTTTGACTGACAAGCAACACATTCTCTCTCTCCTGAGAATTCAAGGTTACAACCGTTGGTATAATGCTTGCTTTATCTCTAATTGTCGCGATATACATATCACCACTCGACCCAAATAACCAAAGCGGATTCACATGGTATTCTTGATATAACTTAGCAACGACAAAACCTGGAATCTTGGTCTTGCCTCGTTCAATGTCGGCTGTGGAACCTTTTAAACCTAAAAACTTACCAAACTCCGTTTGAGTGAATCCTAGTTCTTTGCGCAAATGAGCAAAACGGGTATAATTCTCTTTCATTACTCAATGATAAGGAATATTTCCGAATAATACTAGGAATTAATCCAAGTTATATTGTTCTAATTTTACCACCGTAATGAAAAAGGAAAAAGAATTGCTTTCGATTAGAAATGCCCGAACACACAATCTCAAAAATTTGGATCTAGATATCCCTAGAGATCAATTAGTAGTTTTAACTGGGCTTTCAGGAAGTGGGAAATCTTCACTAGCATTTGACACGATCTACGCTGAGGGACAACGGCGTTATTTAGAGACTTTTTCAGCCTACGCTAGACAATTTTTAGGTGGCCTTGAGCGGCCAGATGTTGATAAAATTGATGGTTTATCTCCAGTTATTGCTATTGAGCAGAAAACGACATCAAAATCTCCTCGATCTACCGTTGGAACAATTACTGAGATTTATGACTTTTTGAGACTTCTTTATGCAAGAGTAGCTACAGGACACTCCCCGGTTACTGGATTACCCATGGTTCGATATACCTTAGATCAAATTGTCGACTTAATTGTAAATCGTTTCAAAGATCAATCCGTTTCAATCTTAGCCCCTATTGTTCGTTCAAGAAAGGGACACTACAGAGAGCTTTTCGAAAGTCTTTTAAAGCAAGGATTTCTAAGGGCGCGTATTGATGGGATAATTATTGAGTTATCTCCTGGAATGAAGCTCGATCGTTACAAAACCCATGATATAGAATTAGTAATTGATCGTTTTCCGATAGAATCAGAACAAAACGATTTAGCAAGAATCAAACAATCTGTATCTCTAGGACTCAAAAAAGGAAACGAAGTAATATTGGTACATATCAAAGAAACCAATCAAGTACATTATTTCAGTGCTAGTTTAATGTGTCCTGAATCTGGCATTTCTTTAGATGCTCCTGAACCGAATAGTTTTTCCTTTAACTCACCTAAGGGTATGTGTCCAAAATGTAAGGGGTTAGGAGTTGTTTCACAGCTTTCACTGCGAGAAGTATTTCCCGATCCGAAATTAAGTATTAGAAAAGGGGGTATCGCTCCTCTTGGAACTTACAAAAAGAATTGGATTTTCGGTCAGATCGAACAAATCGGATTATTACATGATTTTGATCTAGACACTTTAGTAGAAAAACTCAGCAATGAAGCCATCAATGCACTCATAAACGGTGTAAAGGAGACCATTAATATACCGTCGAAGACACTAGGGGTGACCAGAAATTATCAGGTAGATTATAAAGGTATTGGTTCCTTTATCTTAAATCAGTACGACACATCAAATTCAACCTCCATTCGTCGATGGGCATCTAAATATTTAGAACAGCAAACATGTGAGGATTGTGGTGGTTCACGTTTAAACACAGAAGCTTCATACTTCAAAATTG
>JAAZVG010000151.1 GCA_018623655.1 Flavobacteriaceae bacterium | reverse complement strand
GCGATTCTAATGGCCTCTGGTAATTCTTTTTCTCCGCGGGTCGGATGCACAGGACAAGCCCGTAGCGCCTTATAAAAGGAGCCTCCTTCAACTAAATTAAGATTCATGCTTACTCGTAAGTATCCCTCCTTGTCATAGAAATCGCGATGCGTATGAATCGGAGGTTTTTCGATAATGCCTTCAACAAAGTTATTGCGGTCTACCTTGACAAGGGCGAAGGCGGCTATTCGTGACTCATCAAATCCGAGATGCTTCGCCTCGTAGGATATGATCGCATGAGGTGTTTCGTGGTGGGTTAGGGCTTTTATAAAGGCGTTTTTACTGTAAAGATTATCCCCGTTAGCGATGATAAAAGCGCTTTTTTGAAGTATAGGAAACTGCTCTACGGCTTGATGAACCGCATCTGCCGTTCCTAAAGGCTCTGGTTGGATGGCAAAATCGATGGTTACTGCTGGATACGCCTTTGTATAGCTTTCTCGCCAGAGTCGAAAATCTTGATGGTCAGAACCAGTAACAACGATAATTTGCTTAACACCTGCAGCGATAGCCTCGGTGCACAGCAGGCTTAGAAGGGGAGTTTTTGAACTCCCTAGTTCGATCAGAGATTTGTGTCTTTCTAGTGCCTGTTTTTTACTGACCTCTGAGAGATTCGCTTTGTCTAGGCTCTTTTTCATTCTCGAAGAACGCCCACCGGCAAGGATAACTAGTGGTCTCAATGACTTGTGATTTGAATAGGTTCTGCGAATTTCGCATTCTTTTGCAGTACTGCCTTTATGATCTCAGGATGACTTTCTTTCGGGGCAAGGATGATGAAGCATCCGCCTCCGCCAGATCCCATTACTTTAACCGCTTTGGCCCCTGCGTTTTTCGCTTCATCCATTTGAATGCCCATCAGCTCTGGGGTGTTTTTAATCGCGGTATCTAGGTAATATTGATGTCTTTGTATTAACTTCTCGAGAGATGTGAGAGTTGATTCGTTCCTTGTCGACTTTCTATAAATACTGATCGCTTTTTTGGTGAGGAGATGATTTTCTATCGCTGCCTCGAAATAGGGAAATAGTTGTGCAGACAGTTTACTGCCTAGCCGATGTATGTCTTCTGCCTGGGCTAGTTTTAATGAAAAGTGAGGCTCGTATTGTTTTACCGTTGCGACGGCTTCGAGGGCATACTCTTTGGCTTTTCCCAGCACTCCGAGGGTTGATTTAGGCAGCCCTGAATGCGCGAGTAATAATTCGTTATGTGGATTTGCGAAGGCTTCGGTGTACCTGGTTTCAGGTTCGATGAGTCGCAAACCTCCGAGAGCGCTACTGTAGTGATCCATGATTCCGCCCGGTTCGTTAAAAAATTCAACTTCGGCCTGATGTGCCCAGTTCGCAATCTCTAAATCACTTGCCTTAGTTGCTGTTGCTTCAAGGATAAATCGTATGAAGGCGACAATCAACGCTGAAGAGCTTGATACTCCTGCATTTACCGGAATTTCAGAGTGAATCTTAATGTCGTAACCTGAGTTTAGGTTGATATGGTTCGCGTGTAAAACAGAGAGTGTTGAACAGAGATAATCTCCTTTTTCGACCTGAGCAGGTATTAGCGCAATTCGTCTATTTATTTTTAGATCGCTTAGGTTGAAGTTTAAAACTCCTTGCTGGTTTGGTTGGGCTTCGATATAAATATATCGATCGATGCTCGCTGCAATTACCGGCAGGTTGAGATAGTCTTGATGGTCGCCAAACAAACAAATTCTGGCGGGAGCTTTAACGCGAATCATATCTTAAAAATAGCAGAATCTGCCTGAACTTTTCTATCTTTTATCCTCTCTAAAATTAATCGACTATGAATCGAAGATCTTTTCTGCAAACTAGTAGTTTGAGCGCTGCCTCTGTAGGTGCGCTTTCAGTTTCTTGCACTGGGGCCTTAGGTAGTCTGACTGAAAGGCCTAGCGATCAGAAATATATGGGTGATTTTGCAGCCGATCCCCTTGAAAAAGTTCGTGCTGCATTTATAGGTTTAGGTTATCGCGGAAAAGGTCATCTTGATTTCTTTGCTTCTCTTGAAGGGACAGAGGTGGTGGCACTATCTGATTTATATGAGGATAACATTGAGAAGAGCTTAGAAATCTTAAGTAAACGTGATCGAGATACGACTTCGATAAAGAGGTATTCGGGTTCAGAGAAGGCTTGGTTGCAAATGCTTGAAGAGGTGCGACCTGATGTGGTCTTTATTTCAACGAATTGGACGAATCACGCTCCCATGAGTATTGAAAGTATGAAGATGGGTGCGCATGCCTTTGTTGAGGTGCCGATGGCACTGACCATAGAAGAGTTGTGGGATGTGGTGAATACCTCTGAAAAGACGGGTAAGCATTGTATGATGATGGAGAATGTGAATTACTCTCGTGACGAGTTGATGTTTTTAAATATGTGCCGCCAGGGTGCGATAGGGGAATTGCTTCACGCAGAAGCGGCCTATATTCATGAGCTCCGTTGGCAGATGGATGAGGTTGAACGAGGAACGGGTTCTTGGCGAACCTATCACTATGTGCATCGAAATGGAAATTTATATCCGACTCACGGCTTAGGGCCAGTGGCGCAATACATGAACTTGGGTAGAGGAGAGGATCAATTCAAGCGATTGACTTCATTTTCAACACCGGCTAGAGGCAGACAACTGCATGCTGAGAAAAACTATCCCGCAGACCACAAATGGAATGCCCTTGATTTTAAAGGGGGAGATTTAAATACTTCACTGATTAAGACGCATCTTGGCCGAACGATTATGGTTCAATGGAACGAGACCTCACCAAGACCGTATACGCGACACAATTTGATTCAAGGTACTAAGGGTATTTTGGCGGGATTCCCGACAAGAGCAGCTTTTGATGGAGGCTTCGAAGGTGTAAGCGAAGACCACCACCGCTGGATTCAAGGAGAACAGTTGGAGAAATTATATGAGAAATATGACCATCCGTTATACAAACGTTTAAATTCAGCAGCGGCAGGTAGCGGCCATGGCGGGATGGACGGTATTATGATGTACCGAATCGTCGAATGTCTTCAGAAAGGATTACCGCTTGATCAAAACGTTTATGAAGGAGCTCTTTGGAGTAGTGTTACCGAACTGAGTCAACGATCCGTCGCTAGCGATGGAATGCCTCAAGATTTCGTAGACTTCACCAGAGGGGATTGGAAAACGACTCAGCCTCTAGCTATAATAGATTGAGTGTTGAGGAGATAAAATATCCGGCAATCACTATAATCAGACCTGTAATTCCTTGCAGGAGGGTAGCAAAGGTGTGGTAACGATAGGCTTCTTTGACGCTTAGGTTTCCGAACTGAGAGACAATCCAGAAATAAGAATCGTTCGCATGTGATACGGTCATTGAACCAATTCCAACCGCGATAACTACCCAAGTTTTCCCTAAATCAGAATCTAGCCCCAAGGTCGTAAGCATAGGGAATACCATTGCCGAAGCAGTAATAATGGCAACAGTCGAGGAGCCTTGAGCGCTTTTCAGTAATGCCGCGATCAAGAAGGGAATAAGGAGTCCCAACTCGGGATG
>JAAZVG010000150.1 GCA_018623655.1 Flavobacteriaceae bacterium | reverse complement strand
CGCCCATAAGACCATGTAGAACGATTATAGCCTTTCCTTTTCCTTGTTCGAAAAATTCGAAATCTCCTATTTTCTGTGTGACGTAGCCTTGTTGCATAAGTGGTTGTTGCGAAGTTCAAAGATAGAAAATTAGCAGGACTATACATCTTTTGATAACTTCTTAAAAATTGTGGATAAATGTGTGATAATGTGTAAAAAAGTGGTAATTTCATGATTATATTTGAAGAGAAATCGAAAGTATGACTCATTTAATCGGTCAATTTGAATGCAAAGCAGACGCTAAGGGGAGGGTAAACCTTCCTGTAGCGCTCAAGCAACAGCTTGTGCCGATTTTAGAAAATGGTTTTGTTCTAAAGAGATCGGTTTTTCAAACCTGTCTCGAACTTTATCCTAAAGAGGCGTACGATGAGTTGATGATGAAAATCGTGGCTAAGAATCAATTCAGTAGAAACTACGATACGTTTCTAAGAAATTTCTTAGCAGGTTCTCAAGAGTTGAGTATTGAAGAGCACGGTAGAGTGCAAATTCCAAAACCTCTCATCTCATTTGCTCAAATCAAAAAGGAGGTAGTGCTGGCTTCAGCAATTAATCGAATTGAGATTTGGGACAAAGCTCGTTATGAAGCTGTATTGCAAGAAGGTCAAGATGTTTATGCTGATCTCGCCGAAGCTATTTTCTCTGACAATGACAATCTATCATAACCCTGTACTACTAGAGGCTTCAATTCAGGGGCTCAACATTAAGCCAAATGGTATCTATGTTGATGTTACCTTTGGCGGGGGTGGACATTCCCGATCTATTCTAGACCAATTAGGAGAGTCAGGAAGGCTGATTGCTTTTGATCAAGACCAAGATGCTTTAGATAATGATATTGATGATTCTCGTTTCACATTAGTTTCGGCAAATTTTCGAAATCTAACCGCTCACCTGCGATTGCTGAATATTCGAAAAATTGATGGGCTACTCGCTGATTTTGGTGTTTCATCTCATCAGTTTGATCAGGCTGATAGGGGTTTTTCTACACGTTACGACGCACCACTAGATATGCGTATGAACCAATCGATGGAGCGTAATGCCAAAGATATTGTCGCCGAATTTTCTGTCGAAGACTTAGCTTCTCTTTTCCGCAAATATGCTGACCTACCTAACGCCTACAGTTTAGCAAAAGCCATTGGAATTGCTAGAAGTACAAATTCAATTGAAACCACTTTCGAACTGATTAAAAGCTTGGAGCCTGCGATTTATGCTCCTAAACGCAATCAGCAATTGGCTCAAGTTTTTCAAGCAATTCGAATTGAGGTAAATAAGGAATTAGAAGTGATTGAGTCGCTGTTGATGCAATTGGGTGGTGTGATGGATCCAGGTGCTCGAGCAGTTTTTATAAGCTACCATTCCTTAGAAGATCGTTTGGTCAAGAATTTTATCAGAAGCTCTCGATTTGCAGGTGAAACTGAGAAGGATCATTTCGGTAATCCAAATGTCGATTTTAAAAAGGTAGGTGGAGTTCAAACTCCTACAGATTATGAATTAATGCAAAATACTCGTTCACGGAGTGCAAAACTACGTGTAGCCCAGCGTATCGAAAATAAATACAGGTCTATATGAAACGATTTTTGATTGACATGTTGAAAGGGCATCCTCTAGTTAATGAAGAGGCATATAAGAATTGGAGATTCATCTTTTTCGCACTTTTTCTATTCATTTTGATGATTTATGCGGCCCATCGTGTCGATCAAAAGGTGATTAAGATAGATGGACTTAATCGACAATTAAGTGCCCTTAGAAATGAACATGTTGATAATCGTCAACGTATTCAAAAAGCGAGGTTAGAGTCAACTTTAAGAAATCAACTTGCGCCAATAGGACTGCAGCCTAGTGATCAACCACCATTAACACTCATTATACAATGAAGCAAAATGAAACGCAAAATATGATGATAAGAATCTATGCCGTTGCCGGTATATTATTCCTGTTTGCTTTAGGGGTATTTTACCGCCTGGCAACTGTTCAGTTTGTGGAGCGTAACGTGCTTGAACAATCTGCATTGAATCAGAATCGAAAGATGGAAACCCTTGAAGCGAAACGGGGCAATATCTATTCGGTTGATGGTGCGCTTTTAGCTACCTCTGTGCCGTCTTATCACGTGTATTTCGATCCGACCGTTGTTAGAGAGAATGAGTTTAATGCCGACTTAGGTGGTTTAGCAGATTCATTATTTCTATTAACTACGAAGTCTTCATCTTATTGGGTGAATTATCTGAGAAACGCCAGGTCTTCTGGTGATCGATATGTACGTATTGCTAGAGATTTAAATTATCGTCAATATGTTCGCTTGAATCAATTTCCAATTTTTAAAAAAGGTCGCGGTAGAGGAGGACTTATTGTGGATATGAATATTGCTCGTAAAAAACCATTATCACCTCTTGCAGATCGCCTAATAGGATACTACAAAGAGACAGGAACTGAGGAGATAAGAGTTGGAATTGAAGGTGCCTTTAATGATCGAATTTTAGAAGGTAAACCTGGTGTTAGGGAGGTACAGCGAATTCAGAAGGGGCTTTGGAAACCTGTAGGTTTAGATAGTCGAATTGAACCTGAAGATGGCAAAGACGTCGTTACTACGATAAATAGTAACATCCAGGATATCGCTCACCAGTCGCTAAATAGTGTTTTAACCCGATATAAGGCTGAAAAAGGAACAGTGATTGTGATGGATGTTAAAACAGGTGCAATTCGCGCAATGTCTAACCTCACAAAATCTTCAGATGGTGTCTATACAGAGCAACTTAATGATGCCGTTGGGGCGCTGTATGAACCGGGCTCAACATTCAAATTGATGAGTCTAGTTGCAGCTCTTGAAGACCGAAAGGTAGATACAAGTACAGTATTTCATGCTCCTTACGGACATTACAAAGTATATGACCGAATAATTCGAGATTCACGTCACGGTGGATATGGAGCTATTTCTCTAGCAACTGCTTTTACAGTTTCTTCGAATACGGCTTTTGCCGAAATGATTCATGAGGGGTATAAGGAAAATCCTGAGGCCTACGTGAATCGGCTTTATAGTATGAAATTGCACCAGTCGTTGGATATTCCCATTAAAGGGGAGGCATCTCCAAAAATTAGATATCCGGGTGAAAAGGGCTGGTCTGGAGTTTCGTTAGCATTTATGTCTCATGGCTATGAAGTGTCAATGACTCCATTACAAGTATTGTCTTATTATAATGCTATAGCGAACGATGGTATTTATGTCAAACCTCAGTTCATCGACCAGATCCGAAGAGGAAATCAGATTGAAAAGCAGTTTAATACTGAGGTGATTCACCCCTCAATAGCAAGCAAATCAACCTTGAAAGAGGTGCAACGCCTGTTACGAGATGTGGTTGAAAAACCTTTTGGTACTGCTCATAAGCTATACGATCCTTATTTCTCTATGGCCGGTAAAACTGGAACCTCCCAAGTGGGCTATCAAAAAGGTAAAGACGAGGTTGACTATATATCATCCTTTGCGGGATATTTTCCAGCAGACAATCCCCAATACTCTTGCATTGTG
>JAAZVG010000149.1 GCA_018623655.1 Flavobacteriaceae bacterium | reverse complement strand
TGGTTGTCTATTATCTCGTTCCAATGCAGTTGGAAGTGATCTTGGCCATAATCATCTACTTCATTTTCATAGGTGTATGGATTTTGTCTGCGGTTTTCAGCGAGTTGCTGAGGATCAAGACCATACCATGCTTGATAGGTGCGTTCGTTACCACCAAAGGCAATGACTTTTATTAAGCGATTTGAGTCGCTATAAGCGGCTTGTAGAAAATACGATTTAAGATCGGCGAAGGCTCTGTCGACATAACCATCAGATGAAATATTTGAAAGTCTACCAGATAATTCAAAGTGATCATTGAGCCTTCCTGTTGTAAACTTAACGGTGTGTTTACGGGTATTAAATGAACCGAAAGAATTCGAGCTTTCACCACCGGCCTCATCAGCCATTGCATCGGTTAAAATATTTAGGCTTGCCCCGAAAGCTCCTGAACCATTGGTTGAGGTACCGACTCCGCGTTGTAGCTGCAGATTTTCTGTAGAAGAAGCGAAATCTCCTAGATTCACCCAAAAAGTACCATGGCTTTCTGCGTCGTTATAGGGAATCCCATTAATCGTAACATTGATACGTTCGCTGTTAGATCCTCGAACGTTGAGATAGGTGTATCCGATACCAGCGCCCGCATCAGAAGATGAAATTACCGAAGGGAGGTAATTCAGCAAGATGGGAATATCTTGACCTAGATTTCTCTTAGCGATTTCCTTTTTGTCAAAATTGGTGAAGGTTACCGGAGTGTTTGAATTGGCGCGAACGGCACTCACTAGTACTTCATCTAGAATGAATTCATTCGATGAAAGAGTGATTAGAATCGAGTCATCACCGACTAGATTGATTTCTTGTTCTTTCGATTGATATCCGATATAAGAAATCTGAAGCGTGTAGCCTCCCTCTGCGAGACGTAATTTGAAATTACCTTCTTCATCGGTAATCACTCCTTTGTTTAGCCCCTTGACAATTACGGTTGCACCGCCAAGTGGTTCGTTGCCTTGATTTACGATTTTCCCAGACAAAAATCGTTCCTGTGCGTTTGTAATTAGGCTTACAAACAAGAATAAGAAAAGTAGATTTTTCTTCATTTTAAAGAAATTTAAAACGAATAAAAAGAGGTAATTATTCTTGATTAGAAATTGAATAATTATTGTTTGAAGCGTTTGCTTCGGTTTCCCTAAACAGCATTACCTGTTCTAGGTTCATTGGGTATGATCTCAGCCTTTAAAAAGCACCCCTTTTGAGAACGCTACAAAGATAGTGGGGAAAGAATTAATTTGAAGAAAATTCTTCTGCCAAATATCTAAATGTGGGTAATTACTCGTTAATTACTACTTGATCGATGTTTGTAATTTTCTAGATATGAGTTTTTGAGCTTTCCTCACAGAGTTTATTGAGTTCAGTAAGTTCCTCCGGGCGTAAATCACGCCACTGTCCTAAAGGTAAATCTAAGCTTATGTTCATGATTCGAATGCGTTTCAGTTTAGTGACGCTATAATCGAGGTATTCACACATACGGCGAATCTGTCGATTGAGCCCTTGAGTTAGAATGATTCGAAAGGTTTTAGGCCCTATTTGTTCTACGAAACACTTATTGGTAACGGTACCAAGAATGGGAATACCATTACTCATTTTCGAGATGAATTTTTGATCGATGAGCCTATCTACTTTGACGATGTATTCTTTTTCGTGCTTATTTCTAGCTCGAAGAATTTTATTGACGATATCACCATCACTAGTTAAAAGAATCAGGCCTTCTGAGGGTTTGTCTAATCGACCGATCGGGAATATTCTTTGCGGATGCCCTACAAAGTCAACGATATTGTCCTTTTCGACTCTGCGGTCAGTAGTGCAGACAATACCCCTAGGCTTATTTAGTGCAATATAGACGTGCCTTTCTTTTCGCTCTCCAACGACTTTACCATCGACAGCAATGATATCGTTCTCAGCGACCTTTGTACCTAACTCAGGCTGAACTCCGTTAATAGTGATTCGCCCTTCTTCGAGAAGCTTATCAGCTGCTCTTCTAGAGCAATAACCTATTTCGCTGAGGTATTTATTGATTCGAGTTTCCACTTTCATAAAAATACGGACAACTTAGAAGATGTGAATTTAAATTAAATGGAATGTTTGCACAGAACCCCTTTTGATTTATGGTGTAATCGACTATTTAACCGGCTTGTTTAATAGCATCAATTTTCATATTTTAAGTTTATTATGAGATATATTTTCTTTTTATTTTTCGCTTGCTCTCTCACATTTTCTAGTGCTCAAAACGATGTTCTCATTGAGAAGTTAAAGAGCTCAAAGGAGCTTTTATCTTTAGGATTATTAACTCAAGTAGAGTATGACTCTATCGCTAAAGATGTCAAATCAAAAATTCTTCGTTCGTACAACGGCAATGATTTAGATGGGTTTTATCACCAAGGAAAAAGAATAGTGCCAGAGGTTTTCGCCAATCATAAAATGGATATTCTAGGTACTGTGTTTTCTTTTGGCTTAGCAGGAGGTGGCACTAAATCGATCCTAACAGGATCATCTTCTATGAACAAAATCAATCGAGATAATCAAGAAATGATTTTAAATATTACTCGTAATGTAGATTTTGGAGGAAATGCGATATCTACTATATCGAATGAACAGAATGTTGCGAGCGCACAATCGCCTGCCAATTTTATACTTGTTCCTTTAAAAGTGAATTCAAAAAAAGAGCAACGATCAATAAAAATTGGTTCTTTAGGACTACTCAAAGGCCCTAGTTTTCAGATTGACCCTAAACTAATTATAGACTTTAACTGGGAGGCAATTTCGAATTCGAAATTTCGAATTCGCACGAATCTTACACCTGGTGAATATGCTTTTGTTTATAAGGGTACGACTTCTCAGTTTTCTTCAAGCCCTATCTTTTCTTTTTCTGTTAACTAAGTGAAACGAAATAAAATTCTTTTAACCGGAGCAAACGGATATATTGGGAAGCGGCTGCTCGAGGTTTTAGTTAACATGAATTTTAATGTGGTATGCTGCGTCAGAGATACGAGAAGGTTTAATCTGAATGACTTTGAAGGCAAAAATGTTGAAGTCTTTGAGGTGGATTTACTCAATCGGGAGTCTTTAGATAAATTACCAGTTGATATCGATGGAGCTTATTACTTGGTACATTCAATGTCTTCTAATCACAATTTTGATGAATTAGAAGAGAAATGCGCCCTTCATTTTGTCAATTATCTCGATCGAACTACAGTAAATCATGTCATTTATTTGAGCGGAATTGTTAATAGTTTAGAGCTTTCTAAACATTTACAATCTCGAAAAAGTGTTGAAAATATTTTAGCGAAAGGAAGATACAACTTTACTTGCCTACGTGCTGGGATAATCATTGGCTCAGGTAGTGCATCTTTCGAAATCATAAGAGATTTGGTTGAAAAGTTACCTCTGATGATCACCCCGAAGTGGTTACGAACTAGATGTCAACCTATCGGAATTAGCGATGTTTTACTGTACTTAAGTAAATCACTGTTTGAACCACAGACCTATAATAAACATTACGATATCGGAAGTGCAGATATTCTTACTTA
>JAAZVG010000148.1 GCA_018623655.1 Flavobacteriaceae bacterium | reverse complement strand
CTCAAAAGCAAAAGACCGAGAAAACCACCCTTTTGCTAGAGCTAATTTTGATACCTACGTGAAGTATATTGATTTATCTAGTCTCAATGAAATTGATTTAAATAAGGAATCTTCGATTACTACAGACAAAATGAAGCCTATGAGACAGTTGCTCTTCGATATAGATTCATTAAGAATAAATAACGATGAACAAATTGAAGCCTTTACTGAGAACACCTTAACCCGAATTGGAGCACTAGATATAGGTGCTAATGAATTTCTAAAAGCAACCGGTAGTGATAGTGAAAGAATTCAAATTCGAGCTTTGAATGGACCTAAACCTGCAGATCCAGACAGTTTGTTTTTTAGCTCTTTTAGTACACCAAAAGATAGTATTCTTCGACTAATACCCTCATGGCAACGTTCACAAGCTCTAAAATCGGCTAGGAATAACTTGGCCAGTCTAAAAATAACTGTAGCCCAAAAAGGTTCAGAGATGGGTAAACGATTCGAATTCTACAATAGACATATTATACAATTACATAAGAAATTTGCCCTAGCTCTTTCTTGTATTTTATTGTTTTTTATTGGTGCTCCAATGGGTGCAATAATTAGAAAAGGAGGTCTCGGATTACCAATGGTTATCGCTATTATTTTTTTCTTGAGTTATCATTTCTTGGGAGTTTTTGCAGAGAATTATGCAAAAAGGGGAAATATACATCCGATAATCGGTGCTTGGTTTTCTACCTTTGTAATGTTACCCATAGCTTTTTATTTAAGTCGAATAGCCTTGCTCGATCGTGGGCAAATAGCAATCAACTTAAATATTTTAAAACCACTTACTCGCCTTTTTACAGGCTTTAAAAAATAATTGCTAAGCTTAATTATGCATCAAGAGTTAGATTCAATTGAGAGTGCTATTGAAGCCATTAAAAATGGTGAAATTATCATTGTTGTAGATGATGAAAATCGGGAGAACGAAGGTGATTTCTTAATGGCTGCCGAAAAGGTAACTCCTGACCATATTAACTTTATGGCAAAGCACGGACGCGGATTAATCTGTGCCCCACTTACAGAAAAGCGCTGTAACGAACTAGGTCTTTCGCGAATGGTAAATGACAACACAGATCCCTTGAGAACAGCTTTCACAGTATCTGTAGATCTTAGAGGTAACGGGGTAACAACCGGTATTTCTGCAGAGGATCGCGCAAAAACAATACTGGCATTAACTGAAAAGCAAACCAAACCGTATGATCTAACGCGTCCTGGACACATTTTCCCTTTAATTGCCAAAGAAGGCGGAGTACTAAGACGTACAGGGCATACTGAGGCTGCTGTCGATTTTGCAAAACTGGCAGGCCTAAAAGAGGCTGGAGTGATTGTAGAGATAATGAATGAAGATGGAACGATGGCCCGATTTAATGATTTACTTGCTGTTCGCTCGCGATTTAATCTAAAAATGGTAAGTATCGAAGACCTGGTTGCTTATCGCATGCAAAACGACCGACTCATCGAAAAAGAATTTTCAGAAACTATTGAAACCCGTTTCGGATCATTTGAACTGCATGCCTATCGGCAAACTACTAATGATCAGATTCACTTGGCTCTTACAAAAGGTCAATGGCAAAAGGGTGAAGCAGTCACTACTAGAATTCAACCCCAACGTTTAAGCGATGGTCTGGTTGAGTTTCTAACAGGTTCTAACGATAGTCACTTAGAAAATGTTTTTGATACGATTAAAAATCAAGAAAAAGCAGCGATCATATTCATCAATCATAGATTGAGTAATAGTGGTCTTTTAAGTCGATTCAAGTCACTGTCGAAAGCTTCTACCGATAGTTCTTTAGGGGTTAAAATGGATGAAAAAGACTTTGGTATAGGAGCTCAAATCTTAAATGACTTGAATTTAAATGTAATTCGTTTAATGACTAATTCAGATCTTCAAAACAGAGTTGGATTGGCAGGATATGGTATCGAAATTGAAAGAGTGGTAGGTTATTAAAAGAACCATAGCTTTATTGCCATAACTACGACCATAACTATCATTCCTATTTTAACCAACTCCCTCTCCTTTTTTTTTTACCGATACTTTCATAAGCGAAAAGATACCTCGATACCTTATATTTTAACAATCATACCCCCTCTGATGATTCATTAATTTCTATATTCATCGCTAAATTTAATTTTATCAAAAATGAAGCTAGTTTATGCCTTTATAGGGCTACTTTTTTTAACAAACTGCAACAATAAAACTGTGAAGACTATGAGTAAAAATGATGCAGGTGTAGGAGGTCTTGCACTATATACTGTTCGCGAGGAGATGAAAAATGATCCAAAAGGCACATTAAAAGCTGTAGCTAATGCAGGTTATCAATATATTGAAGCTGCAGGGTACGAGAATGGCACCTATTACGGTATGTCTCCTAAAGAATTCAAAAACTACTTGAACGAATTAGGTTTAGAACCTAAAAGTTCGCACCAAGGATCAATTAGTTACGAGAATGCAGACCAACAAATTGCGGATGCAATAGCTGCAGGCTTTGAGTATGTGGTTGTACCCGTGCCTCCTATGGGTATGTTTGCCTATGATTTTGAAACAGGTGCTATGGGAATGAAGGGAACACCTGAAACACTTATAGAATTTTTATCGATTATCGGCGAAAAGGCAACCATTGCCGGAATCAATTTACTATATCACAATCACGACTTTGAATTTATATCAGACGACCAAGGTATCACCCTAGTTGATCGAATTCTGTCAGAAACCAATCCTGAACATGTAAACTTTCAAATTGATCTATACTGGGCAACAGTTGCCGGTGCTGATCCTGTTGAATTTTTCGAAAAATATCCGGGACGATTTAAGGCCTTTCATGTAAAAGACAGAGATGCCGATGGAAACATGGTTCCTGTTGGAAAAGGTGAAATTGACTTCAAAGCAATCTTTCAGCATGCAGATCATGCTGGTCTAGAGTATTTTCTAGCTGAACAAGACGAAACAGGGCCGCTGAAGCCTTTGGAGGCTATTATTGACTCTCAGAAAGGTCTAAAGGCTATAGTAAATTAAAAAGGCTGTAATAACATATACAAAGGCCATCGTTATCCGCTTGTAAGACCTCCTATTTAATTTTATAGGAAAGTGTAAAAAGCGAATTTAAGTCAAATGACTTTAGATCAGTATTTGGAAGATTATCGAATCTGGTGGCGACATCTAATCCAATTGTCATCTTATTTGACACCGGAACCTTAGAATTCAAGTTCACTAAAACCCTAAAATCTTTCATCGATTCAAGACTCGGCTGATAATATAGTACTAAAGCACTTTTTAATTGTCTATCGGCAAGTTGTAAAGATCCCATTACATTACCACGAAAAATCATGGTCGAAGGGTCTAATGAAAACTCCTCACGCTCATAAAACACCCCTATAGATAAAAAATCTTCGGTTTTCTTAGCATCGAATGTGGTATTAGTTCCTATCAAATATCTTGCTTGCAGGTCTAAAACGTTATTAGACTGAAATTGGATATAGGTATTTAAGGTCACCCTACTCGAAATAGACTTATTGTAACGTAAATGACCATAAGTGGAAGACCGTATCGAAGTACCTTCTGAACTCACCGTATTAAATCCACCAAT
>JAAZVG010000003.1 GCA_018623655.1 Flavobacteriaceae bacterium | reverse complement strand
TCGGTCCCGGCAATAGGGTGAGCGGCTAGAAAATGCGATCGATTCGGATGTTCGTTAATTGACTTACAGAGTGCGGATTTTGTTGAACCCGCATCCATAACGAGCGTGTGCTCACCAACCTTATCAAGTAAAGAACATATGACCTCTGATGCTGCTCCTACAGGAATGCTTACAAAAACTAAATCTGACTGTGCAGCTGCATCTAAATCAACAGCTTTATCAATTAAACCTGAACGAAGCGCCTCCTCTAGGTGAGATTGATTGTTGTCTACACCCAAAATAGTGATGTCTGAGAAGTGCTTTTTTAGAGCAAGCGCCCAAGATCCTCCAATTAATCCAACTCCTATGATCGATACCGACTTCATGACGCTTTACCTATTCGCTTAATTACTTCTTCAATTCGATCGATCTCAATACAGAGAGAGAAACGAACATACCCACTGCCTTCAGAGCCAAAAATAGTTCCGGGTGCAATAAAAAAATGATATTCACTGAGGTATTTCTCTACGAGCTCCTCGGCCTTTGTGTTTTCTGGGATTCGACACCACACAAACATCCCTACCTGATTTGGGTCAGGTGCTAATCCCAAAAGTTGGCACAATTCTTCCATCTTTGCTCTTCGCTGATCGTATACCCTATTCAACTGATCAAACCACTCTCTAGGCTGAGCAAGTGCAGCGACCGCAGCGTGTTGAATTCCCATAAACATTCCTGAGTCCATATTTGATTTAACCTTTAAGATCGATTGAATAAGATCGGTATCCCCTTGTACTGAACCCACTCTCCATCCGGCCATATTAACCACCTTTGAAAGTGAATTTAATTCTAGTAAGGGACCGTATTTACCTTTTTGCGACAAGAGTGAACTCGGATGATCGTTACCAATAAAACTGTACGGATTATCGTTAATTAAAAGCAAATCAAATTCTTGAGCTTTTTGAGCCAAGACAGCCCACTTATCCTCGGTGATTGATTTACCTGTTGGCATGTGCGGATAATTCACCCACATCATTACCGCTTCATTTAGATCTCTTGCGTCAATTTGGTCGAAATCTGGTAACCCATCAGAGGTAAGGCTGTAGTAAATTGCCTTGCCTCCAACAAGTTCGGTGACTGAAGAATATGTCGGATACCCAGGGTTAGGTATAAGTACCTTATCACCAGGGTTTACAAAGGCCATACTGATATGCATAATACCTTCTTTAGATCCCATTAAAGGAAGAATCTCTGAATCTATATTTAGACTTACACCGTAATGTTCTTTGTAAAACGATGCAAAACCCGCTCTCAATTCTTCTCTACCCACATAACTTTGGTAACCATGAACACCTTTTACAGAAAGCGCACTCACCAGCGCATCTGTAACCTCGACTGGAGGATTCAAATCTGGGCTTCCAACTCCCATATTGATTATGGGTTTCCCTTCGGCTATAAGTCCCTTTACCTCTTTCAGTTTTTTAGAGAAATAGTACTCTGAAACGCTGCTTAATCGATCGGCTTCTCTCATTTGTCAGCACTTTTTAAGAGTTGATTTTCATAAGTACCTAGCACTTTAAACTCCTCAGCCATAATAGATAAGGCCGTCGCTGCCTTTTCAAAGTCATTAACCTTCTCGAAAGTGACATCTACAAAAAAAGCATATTTCCAAGGGGTTTCGACAATGGGCAAAGATTGAATTTTAGTCAAATTCATATCACAATCGCTAAGCACATTAAGGATGGTAGCTAGGCTTCCTCTCTTATGACCTGTTACAAAGCGAACAGAGGCTTTATTGATTTGCCCTGATTTAGACTTGCTATTCGTTCTATTTAATACTACAAAACGGGTAGCATTATTCGTCAAGGTCTGAATATTTGGACTCAAGATTTTTAGATTATAGCGTTCAGCAGCCACCTTTGGTGCTATAGCAGCCACTCCTTTTAAATTGGATTCCTGAATTCTTGCTGCTACTGAGGCCGTGTCATCATCTTCGACAAGTCGTATTGACTTGTGATTTTGAAAAAAGGCTGCACATTGGAGTAAGGCCATAGGATGTGACCGCACTTCCTTTATATCATCTATTGTACTCTCTGGCAGAGCCATTAGATTATGGGAGATACTCAAATAGGACTCAGCTGAAATCTCAAAGTCATTTTGATAAATCAAAGAGTAATTCGGTAATATAGCCCCGGCAATTGAATTTTCAATGGCCATAATAGCCTCATCTACTTCACCGCTTGACAATTGTTCGGCAAGCATCGTAAAAGAATAACAGTGACTTAAACTTACTCCCTCTGGATAGAAAGCTTTTGCTACGATGTAATGGTTGGATCCGTCGACCCCTTGTATGGCTACTTTTTTCATAAAAACAAAAAAGTCCCGAAAAACGGGACTTTAATATAATGATACGTTAAATAACGACAAGCCCCTACCTCTCTAACTGATAATAGTTAAAGTAAGTAAAGTCGTTATAAAAGCGTGTCTTGTTCATAATAACGGCGCTAATTACAGAAAAGGTTTAGTAAAAACCAAACATAGGAGCAAAATAATTCAAAAAAGGGTGAAATGATTCGATTTTTAACTATCGAAAAAAACCGCTTTCATGGATTCAATAAAATCAAGTTTCTCCCACGTAAATAGTTCAACTTCACGGGCAACTTTACCGTTATATGGTGATTCAAAGATCTTTACCACTTTCCTTGGAGTTCTACCCATATGACCGTAAGAGGCCGTCTCGCTGTAAATCGGATTACGAAGCTTTAACCGCGTCTCTATTCCGTATGGAGTAAGATCAAAGCGTTCTGAAACTTTCTGAGCTATTTCTGCGTCGCTAAACGATGTAGCATTCGTTCCATAGGTATCGATAAACACCGAGGTAGGTTCTGCCACTCCAATAGCATAACTCAATTGAACAAGTACTTCAGAAGCTACACCTGCAGCTACTAGATTCTTTGCAATATGCCGTGCTGCATAGGCTGCAGATCGATCCACTTTTGAAGGATCTTTTCCTGAAAAAGCTCCACCACCATGGGCGCCTTTACCTCCGTAAGTATCAACGATAATCTTACGACCCGTTAACCCGGTGTCACCATGCGGACCTCCAATAACAAATTTACCAGTAGGGTTCACGTGATAGTTGATTTCATCGGTAAATAATGCCTGAACCGTAGCACTCATTCTCTGCTTAACTTCTGGTATTACGTAATTGACAATGTCAGTACGTATCTGATTAAGCATGTTTTGCTCATTGTCAAAAGGGTCATGTTGGGTAGATACTACGATGGTGTCAATTCGCTCCGGCTGATTGTTGTCGTTATACTGCAAAGTGACTTGAGCTTTCGCGTCTGGGCGCAAATAATTCATCGGTTTAGACGAATCTTCATGTGCAGCACGACGGTATTCAGCAAGTACCTTTAAGATCTCATGTGAGATAACAAGAGCCAGGGGCATATACTCTTCAGTTTCAGAAGTCGCGTACCCGAACATCATGCCTTGATCGCCTGCACCTTGAGATTCTGGAGCGCTTCGATCAACACCTCTATTAATGTCTTGACTCTGTTCATGAATAAGAGAGATAACACCGCACGAATCACCACTAAACATGTATTCACCTTTGGTATACCCGATCTTATTAACTACCCCACGCGCTATCGATTGAACATCTAAATAGGTTGAGCTTTTCACCTCGCCTGCCAAAACCACCTGACCTGTAGTTACAAGTGTTTCACAAGCTACCTTACTTTGCGAATCAAAAGCCAAAAAGTGATCTAATAGCGCATCGCTAATTTGATCGGCGATCTTGTCAGGATGTCCTTCACTAACCGACTCTGATGTAAATAAATATGACATAATTCGTCTCTTTAATTCAGAAGATTACAAAACCGAAAAAGAAGCTAGAGCACTACGGGCTATTTAGACACGAATACTGCTTTAGCATTTTTTAAGAGGTTGCAATCAGTTCAAATTTTTCCTCAAATAGACTACAAAAGTACACTTATTTTATAACACTAAACAGGAAAGATATTCTTATCTTGAGGTTCATTTCCAAAAAATAAAAACAGGATGCATATTGCTATCGCCGGTAATATTGGAGCCGGAAAAACTACACTTACGAGTCTACTTGCTAAGCATTTTAAATGGGAACCGCAGTTTGAGGAGGTAATTACCAATCCTTATCTAGACGATTTCTACACCAAAATGGAACGTTGGAGCTTTAATTTACAGATTTACTTTTTGAATACTAGATTCAAACAAATCTCGGCAATTCGAGAAAGTGGAAAAAGTGTCATTCAAGATCGCACAATCTACGAGGATGCTTTCATCTTTGCACCGAACTTGCATGATATGGGTCTAATGACTGGGCGCGACTTTGAAAACTATAAGAGTTTATTTGATTTAATGGAATCTTTTGTTGCACCACCTGATTTGCTAATCTACCTAAGAAGTTCAATTCCTAACCTAGTGAAACAAATCCACAAGAGAGGTCGTTCTTACGAAAACGGAATTTCAATTGATTATTTGAATCGTCTTAATGAGCGATATGAAGATTGGATAAAGGGATACGATAAAGGTAAACTGCTTATTTTCGATGTTGATGATTTAGATTTTGTAGATAAGCCAGAAGACCTTGGAAGTATTGTAAATCGAATCGATGCAGAACTCAACGGCCTATTCTAAAACTTGGTTTACCGTTATTAATAAATAAAAAAGCCTGCTAAGATTAGCAGGCTTTTTTACAGGCTATAATCAAATCTCTTACTCCTGAGTATGTTTTTTAATAGTAACCTCTGGATGATTCGCTCTAACCTCTTTCATAACCTCATCAAGATCAGACCCAGCATAAGCTACTTCAGTAGTAGTTGTTTCTCCATTAGTAGTCTCTGAAGTAATCACTGAAACCTCAACTCCTTCTTCAGAAGAAGTCTGAACATTTACAGAAATTTCTTTTCGAACCTCTTGTGCAGTTGCAGCTTCAGCGTAAGCAGTTTCTGTTGGATTAACCAAGCTCGGCGCAATTACAAGTGCCACAACAGACATTAATTTCAGAAGAATATTTAATGATGGCCCAGAGGTATCCTTAAATGGATCACCTACTGTATCACCAACAACAGCGGCTTTGTGAGCATCACTACCCTTTCGGCCTTCACTTTCGATCGTTTTTTTGGCGTTATCCCAAGCGCCACCTGCATTTGACTGGAAGATTGCCATTAGAACTCCAGAGGCAGTAACCCCCGCAAGAAGACCCCCAAGCATTTCAGCTCCTCCTAAAAATCCTACAAGAACAGGAACGATTATCGCTAGTAGACCTGGCATAACCATTTCTTTGATAGATGCCTGAGTAGAAATCGCAACACACTTATCGTATTCAGCAACACCGTCAGCAGCATCGAAAACCTTACGATCCGCAGCAGAAGCTTTTGAAAGATCTGAATCGTACTTGCGCATTACTTCTAATGCCGCTTTTAGAGCGGGAATATCTTTAAATTGACGACGAACTTCTTCGATCATCGCCATAGCCGCACGACCTACTGCATTCATAGAAAGTGCAGAGAAT
This sequence comes from Flavobacteriaceae bacterium, assembly GCA_018623655.1. Classification (GTDB taxonomy): domain Bacteria; phylum Bacteroidota; class Bacteroidia; order Flavobacteriales; family Flavobacteriaceae; genus UBA3478. The sequence continues at coordinate 28,770 of JAAZVG010000003.1, read as the reverse complement.
ACAAACGGAAGCATAGCTCCAACTAAAAGGCCTGCCATAATTGTAGGCTCAGAGACGTCAATTGCCTTAACTTTTGCTGTTTGCATAAAGGCAGCGAATAACGCTAATGCTGTAAGTGCAGCCGAAGCAATCGCAAAACCTTTACCAATAGCGGCGGTAGTATTACCAACAGCATCAAGGGTATCGGTACGCTCACGAACTTCAGAAGGAAGTTCAGCCATCTCGGCGATTCCACCTGCGTTGTCTGAAATAGGACCATAAGCATCGACAGCTAGCTGAATCCCTGTATTAGCAAGCATACCTACTGCAGCAATTGCTATACCGTAAAGACCGGCAAAATGATGTGAAACTAAGATCGCGGCAGCAATTAAAATAATTGGAATAGCAGTCGACATCATACCCACTCCTAAACCAGCAATGATGTTAGTTGCTGAACCTGTTTCAGATTGACGGACAATTGAATTTACCGGCTTCGTACCTGTACCTGTATAGTATTCTGTAACCTTACCTACAAGAAGACCAGCTACAAGACCTGCAATAGTTGCCCAAAATACACCCATAGAGGTATACGTTGTTGATTCAAAAACCCAAGACTCAGGCAACATTTCATTGATTAAGAAGTATGAAACAACAAGCATCAAACCTGCTGAACCAAATTCACCAAGATTAAGAGCTGTTTGAGGATTTCCTCCTTCTTTTACTCTTACGAAGAATGTACCGATAATTGACATAATGATACCGGCAGCGGCAAGAGCTAATGGAAGGTATACTGCGCCTAACCCATTAAAAGAACTTGCAAAATCATCCCCGTCTGCAAATGCAGCACCTAATACCATTGTACCAATAATCGAACCAACATAAGACTCAAAAAGGTCAGCTCCCATACCAGCTACATCACCTACATTATCACCGACGTTATCTGCAATCGTAGCAGGGTTAAGAGGGTGGTCTTCAGGAATACCTGCTTCAACTTTACCTACAAGGTCAGCTCCAACGTCAGCAGCTTTAGTGTAAATACCACCACCAACACGGGCGAATAATGCGATAGAAGAAGCTCCGAGTGAGAATCCTGAAAGAACGTTAAGTACCTCATCAATTCCCCAACCTTGAGCACTGTATACTGTGAATAGAATTCCTAAACCTGCTACTCCTAAACCAACAACACCAAGCCCCATTACAGAACCTCCTGCAAATGCTACTTCAAGTGCTTTGGGAAGTGATGTACGAGCAGCGTTAGTGGTTCTAACATTTGCTTTAGTAGCAACACGCATCCCAATAAATCCAGCAAGTGCAGAACAAATCGCACCAACGATAAATGACACGGCAACTAAACCGTTTGATCCTGCTTCATTCTGTCCTTTAAAAAAGAGAAGAACGGCAACAGCAGCGACAAACACTGATAAAATCTTGTACTCAGCTTTTAGGAATGACATTGCACCATCGGCAATATTCTTGGCAATACGTGCCATTTTTTCATCTCCTACTTCTTGTTTCGAAACCCAGGCGTTTTTCACAAACACATAGATCAGGCCTACGATTCCGAAAGCCCATAAATAAGGTATTAATGCCTCCATATTAATTATGATTAATTAAATAATATTGGTTAATGCGGGCAAAAGTAGTAAAAACTACCTATATGATAAGAACGAATTGTCAACGAATCGCCAATTCGAAGTATTTAAAAAACCCGCTTTCTATTCATTAGAAATAGGGAGCAGGTTTTATTACGATCAAATGATTGAATTAGTTTCTATAAAGAACCTTTTTTACAGCCTTTACCACATCGTCTTCATTCGGCAACCATTCTTTCAAAAGAACCGGGGAATAAGGTGCAGGGGTGTCAGCAGTATTTAATTTAACTATTGGGGCATCAAGGTAGTCAAAGGCTTGATCTTGAACTTGATAAATGATTTCAGTTGCTATATTACCAAATGGCCAAGCTTCTTCTAAAATCACTAAACGATTCGTCTTCTTAACCGAATTAATTATGGTAGCGTGATCCATTGGTCGGATCGTTCTAAGATCGATAACCTCCACCGAGATTCCCTCTTCAGCGAGACGGTCTGCAGCCTTGTAGGCCTCTTTGATAATCTTACCAAAAGAAACCAGAGTCACATCTGTTCCTTCTCTCTTAATATCCGCGACTCCTAATGGGATAAGGTACTCTCCTTCTGGCACTTCACCTTTATCTCCATACATCTGCTCAGATTCCATAAAAATTACAGGATCCTCATCTCGAATTGCAGACTTTAATAATCCTTTTGCATCGGCAGGATTCGAAGGAACCACCACCTTAAGACCAGGACAGTTCGCATACCAACTCTCAAATGCCTGAGAGTGAGTCGCAGCTAATTGACCGGCAGAAGCTGTAGGACCTCTAAAAACGATCGGGATATTAAATTGTCCACCAGACATCTGACGCATCTTAGCAGCATTATTAATGATCTGATCGATACCTACGAGCGAAAAGTTAAAGGTCATGAACTCAATAATCGGACGGTTTCCATTCATGGCAGAACCTACCCCAATGCCAGCAAATCCCATTTCAGAAATAGGCGTATCAATCACTCGCTTAGGTCCAAATTCATCGAGCATTCCTTTAGAAGCTTTATAGGCACCGTTGTACTCGGCAACCTCTTCACCCATCAAATAGATACTCTCATCACGACGCATCTCTTCAGTCATCGCTTCGGCAATCGCCTCTCTAAATTGAATCGTTTTCATTGATTTCGTTTGTTCTTGAGGCGCAAATTTAAAACTTTTCACGCTTAATAAAGCTTAGAAATGCGTAATAAATTTATTATGCATGCATAGTATTTTGAACTTTTAAGTATCTTTGAAGAAAGTCATAAATCGCATGAAAATTCTCGTTTGTATAAGTGCCGTTCCCGACACTACTTCAAAAATTAACTTTACCGCAGATCAAAAGTCTTTTGACACCGGTGGGGTTCAATTTGTAATTAATCCCAATGACGAGTTCGGTCTTACGCGTGCCGTATGGTTCAAAGAACAACAAGGTGCAGAAGTGCATATAGCAACCGTAGGCGAGGCAAGTGTTGAACCGATTATGAGAAAAGCCTTAGCAATCGGCGCTGATAAAGCATTTCGTATAAACACCCACCCGTTAGATGGTTTCTTAGTTGCCAACACGCTTAGCGAGCATATCAAAACAGAACATTACGATCTAGTCATTTGCGGGCGAGAATCCATTGATTACAACGGCAATATGGTACCAGGATTAATTGCGAACCATTGCAACTTCGCCTTTATTAATACCTGTACTAGTCTAACTGTCGATGGCAACAAGGCTACTGCAACTAGAGAAATCGATGGCGGAAGTGAGACCTTAGAAACTCAACTCCCACTGGTTGTTGGTGCTCAAAAAGGCTTAGTTGAAGAAAGTGACCTGAAAATACCCAATATGAGAGGCATTATGTCTGCTAGAACCAAACCTCTTGAAATAATTACACCCTCCAGTCTTGAAACATTAACCGAAGACCTGTCGTTTGAAAAACCTGATTCAAAGGGGGCGATAACTCTAGTAGATGAAGCCAATATTGATCAGTTAATCGAATTATTACACAAAGAAGCAAAAGTTTTATAAGTCATGTCAGTACTCGTCTATTTAGAATCAGAAAATAAGGCATATAAGAAGACAGCAAATGAACTAGCATCTTATGCCGCTGAATTGGCTAATCAACTAAATACAGAGGCAATCGGGCTAGTCATCAACAATGACCAGCCAGAAATCATTGGTGGACTCAATCAAATCATCAGTGTGAATAATGAAGCCCTAGATACTTATACTGCCGAAAAGTTTGCTAGTTTGATTTCTGTGGCCTTCGAAAAGAGTGGTGCTCAATATCTAGTTATTGGTTCTAGTGCCGACTCAAAATACTTAGGTGGGCTCATATCGGCAAAAAGTAGCTCAGGTTACATTCCTAATGTAATTGCACTTCCAGAAAACATTGACGGAAAAACAGCTTTTAAGAGAACAGTATTTACCAATAAAGGGTATGCCCTTACAACGCCGAAAACAAAACGATGCATTATCGGGCTAAGTAAGAATAGTTTTGGTAGTGTTCGTTCAGATTCAGGCTCTAGAGTAGAATCGATGATTTTAGATGTTATCGACGATCCCGTATCTTTAATTAGTAAGTCTACTGTTAACGGAAAAGCGACAATTGCCGATGCTGATATTGTTGTTTCTGCCGGCAGAGGACTTAAAGGCCCTGAGAATTGGCACCTAATTGAAGAACTCGCTGATGTTCTGGGAGCAGCTACCGCTTGCTCCAAGCCAGTCTCAGATCTTGGCTGGAGACCTCACAGCGAACACGTTGGACAGACAGGAAAGCCTGTAGCTACAAACCTTTACATTGCAATAGGTATCTCAGGAGCAATTCAACATTTAGCCGGAATTAACGCTTCAAAAATTAAGGTGGTTATTAATAACGATCCAGAAGCCCCGTTTTTTAAAGCAGCTGATTATGGAATTGTTGGTGACGCATTTACAATAGTCCCACAACTTATTGAAAAATTGAAGGCTTTTAAGGCAGAAAACGCATAAAATTCTCGTATTTTGCCCTTTTATGAACCTTGTAAGTCTAACAGTTAAGGGCATCTCGTATAGTCAAACCCAACAAGGGGCCTACGCTCTTATTTTAAGTGAAGAGAAGGGCAGCCGAAAACTCCCAATTGTTATTGGTGCAGCAGAGGCGCAATCTATTGCAATAGCTCTGGAAGAAGACCTCAAACCGCCCCGTCCCCTAACACACGACCTTCTTAAATCCTGTCTCGATCGATTTGAAATTAATATCAAAGAGGTCGTGATTCATAAATTAGAGGAGGGTGTTTTTTATTCGACTTTGGTATGCATTAAGAAAAATGAAGAAGAGTTGATTGATGCGCGAACAAGTGACGCGGTGGCGATTGCTGTTAGAACCGGTGCCCCTATTTTCACTTATCCAGAGATTTTAGACCAAGCAGGTATCGAATTAAACGTCGATACGTCGTCGAAAGATCTTTCTTCAAATACACGAAATCTTGCTCATTTAGAGACCTCCTCAACCAGCGAGGAGGGAATAAAACAAAAACCTCAGGAAGTCAATCCTGGATCAAAGCGATTTAAAAGCTACAGCGAGAGACAGCTAAAAGCTGCGCTAAAAAAAGCTGTCGAAGACGAAGATTACGAAAAGGCTGCTGCACTTAGAGACGAACTTGAACAACGAAATCAATAAACTATGTCGATTATAAGAGGCTTAATCGGAATTCTATTTTTACTAGGTATTGCTTATCTCTTAAGCACTCACAAAAAGGCGATCCGATGGAAAACAATTCTCATCGGTCTTGTACTTCAATTTGTTTTAGCCTTTGGAGTATTGAGAGTAGAGTGGGTGAAGTCTTTTTTCAATATTTTAGGTGGCTTTTTTACATCCGTACTTGAATTTACAGAAAGCGGAAGTGCCTTCTTGTTTGGCAATCTTATTAATGTTAACGAACCCGCTATTGGATACGTATTTGCCTTCCAAATTCTACCCACAATCGTATTCTTTTCAGCGCTTACCTCGATACTTTATTACTTAGGTGTTGTTCAAAAAATAGTTAGCGGATTGGCCTGGCTCTTAACTAAGACGCTTAAAATATCTGGCGCTGAAAGCCTTTCTGTTGCGGGTAATATTTTTTTAGGGCAAACTGAAGCTCCACTGTTGATCAAAGCTTATTTATCTAAAATGAATCGGTCAGAGATAATGCTTGTAATGACAGGGGGTATGGCAACGGTCGCTGGAGGTGTTTTGGCTTCATATGTAGGCTTCTTAGGAGGTACAGATCCTGAACTTAGATTATCTTTTGCGCGTCATCTCATTGCCGCCTCGGTTATGGCAGCACCTGGAGCAATTATTATCGCTAAACTTATGGTTCCACAAACCGATACAATCGACGAAAAAATCGAGATAAGCGATACCGAAGTTGGCTCTAATGCCCTTGACGCCCTTTCAAATGGAACCACTGAAGGTTTAAAACTGGCTTTAAATGTTGGGGCAATGCTATTAGTATTTATTGCCTTCATTGCAATGATCAATGGAATTTTAGCTGGAATCGGGGACCTAACCGGATTTAATGAATGGATAGCAGAAAACTCCGCATATTCTGAATTGTCTTTAGAATCAATATTAGGAACCGTTTTTGCCCCTCTCATGTATATTATTGGTGTAGCAAGTGAAGATCTCAATCTGATGGGACAACTTTTAGGTATTAAACTGGTTGCATCAGAATTTGTAGCCTACACCCAATTAGCTGAATTAAAAAATATGGCTGCAGCCGTTCACCTTACCTATGATAAATCAGTACTTATGGCGACCTATATGTTATGTGGATTTGCCAATTTTGCTTCTATCGGAATACAAATTGGTGGAATAGGAACTATCGCACCAAGCCAAAAGAAAACACTATCAGAACTTGGTTTTAAGGCGCTTATAGCAGGTTCTCTCGCATCGCTATTATCAGCAACTATCGCGGGAATGATTCTCGGATAAAAACTGTGAAATTTAAATAATCGGTAACTTCAGCATATGAAAGCCTATCACGATCTATTAAAGCATATTTTAGAAAACGGAACTCAAAAAACAGACCGTACAGGAACAGGGACAAAAAGCGTTTTTGGATATCAAATGCGATTTGACCTAAGCGAAGGATTTCCAATGGTAACTACTAAGAAAGTACATCTGAAATCCATTATCTATGAGCTTCTTTGGTTCTTAAAAGGAGATACAAATATTAAATATCTCACCGAAAATGGGGTGCGTATTTGGAATGAATGGGCCGATGAGAATGGTGATTTAGGTCCTGTTTATGGTCACCAGTGGCGTAACTGGAATTCAGAGGGGATTGATCAAATCAAAGAGTTAATAAACACGCTCAAAACCAATCCGGATAGCAGAAGAATGTTAGTGAGCGCCTGGAATCCAAGCGTAATGCCAGACACCTCGAAGCCTTTTTCTGAAAACGTTGCGAATGGTAAAGCTGCGCTTCCCCCATGCCATGCTTTCTTTCAGTTCTATGTTGCTGATAACAAATTATCTTGTCAATTATACCAGCGCAGTGCTGATGTATTCCTAGGAGTACCTTTCAACATTGCATCCTATGCACTGCTTACGATGATGGTAGCACAAGTTTGCGATTTAGAAGTTGGAGACTTCGTACATACCTTTGGTGATGTCCATATTTACAGCAATCATCAAGAGCAGGTTGATTTGCAGCTCTCTAGAGATTTTCGTCCATTGCCTACGATGAAAATAAATCCAAAGATTAAGCATATCGACGATTTCACTTTTGAAGATTTCGAATTGATCGGATACGATCCGCATCCAACCATAAAAGCACCGGTTGCCGTATAATGAAAGAAGTTATCATTATTGTCGCTGCTGCCGAAGACGGAGCAATGGGTTTAGCGGGAGATTTGCCGTGGCACTTACCTGATGACTTTAAGCATTTTAAGCAAACGACTTCAGGGTATCCGATTATCATGGGTAGAAAAACTTTAGAAAGCTTTCCAAAAGCACTGCCCAATAGGGATCATATCGTGATTACTAGAAACCCAGACTATAATCCTCCGTTTAAGATTTTTGGAATATGCCATTCTATTGAATCGGCCTTAGAGTTACATCCTTCTAATATTCAATTTATTGTCGGTGGAGGAGAAATTTATAAACAAGCTATGCCTCTGGCTACGAAGATGATCATCACTAGAGTTCATGGTGCTCCAAAAGCAGACACTTATTTTCCTGTAATCAACCTTCAGGAATGGAAAAAAACAAAAGAAGAGCACCACCCTGCAGATGAAAGACATACTTACGCCTTTACCATTGAAACCTTTACACGAGGTTAAATCTGTACATGCAATAACTGATCAGCCTGAAGATTAGCTGAGCTAATTAATTTAGATAAGGATAAAAGCTCTTCAGAGGTACTGTAAATGCTAATCGATGTCACTGATGAGGATTCACCCTTTAAATGTTCAAGGACAGTATTGACACGACGAGCGACTGCCTCATTCGGGCTTACCATAGAGACACCCTTATTTAAATACTTTTCAAATATTCTAGATACAAAAGAGTAATGCGTACACCCTAGAACAAGCACATCAATCTCTTTCGAATTAAAATAGTCGATATGATTACTGACTAATTCATTTAATTCTTTAGAATCTAACTCGCCAGTCTCAATAGCTTCAACTAAACCCTCACCGACTCGAACATAGGTTTTACAAGTAGAAGCATGAGTTTTTAAGGTTTGATTAAATAAACTGCTCTTGAGAGTATTAGCGGTAGCGATCACTCCAATACGTCTTGAAATACTCAATTGAGCCGCAGGTTTAACAGCAGGTTCAATACCTACAAAAGGAATAGAAAACTCCTCTCTAAGAACTGAAATCACTTGAGTTGTTGCCGTATTGCAGGCGACAACAATGAGCGCTGCCCCCTTAGTTATTAAAAATTCAGTAATCTTTCTACTGCGATCGAGAAGTTCTTCAATAGATTTAGACCCATAAGGTGCATGCAGCCTATCGGCCACATAATGATAATCAACAGATTCCGATATCTCATTTACGATTGAAGAGAGTACTGTTAATCCGCCGACACCCGAGTCGAATATTCCGATTGTTTTTCCCATAAAAAAACCGCCCAAAAGGGCGGTTAAAAGTTACTACTTCTAATCGGTAATCGATTTAGAATTCGATCAGAATCCTAGCTCCTTCTTAACCGATGGTAATAGATCAGTACCGTTGGCAACAAGAAGGCTAAGCCCCGGGCTCGAATCGATTACATAGTCGAAGCCTTGGTCTTTTGCTACTTTTTCAATGGCCTCCTTTGCCTTTTCAGAAATAGGGGCAAATAATTCTTGCTGCTTACGCTGTAATTCTTGCATCGCTGCCTGCTCAGCTGCGGCAATATTACGCTCAGCATTCTGCAGTTCATCGGCTCTTGCTTTGTTCTCTTCAGCAGTCTTACTAGCTGCCTCGTTTTGATAAGCGACTAATTTCTTCTGTAATTCAGCTACGGAAGACTCGATATCTGCACGGTAAGTATTTTCTAGTTTCTTTAACTCATCTTGGGCAGCCTTCATATCTGGCATATCGCTAAGAAGTTGCTGAACATTGATGTGAGCAACTTTCGATTGAGCGAAAGTAGATGTGGTTATGGCAAAGAATGCCATTACAATAAGAACGAATTGTTTCATGGAATAGTTGATTTTCAATTAATTGTGTCTTTACGTTTTTCTTCTATTTGTTTTTGACGCTCTGCACGAGCTTTAAGCACCGCTTCGCGTTTGCTAATATAGGCCTTTCTTCGCTCCTCACGTTGTTTTTCTAAACGCGATAGTCCAGCTTTTTTCTCCTCTTCTTTAGTTTGCTGTGCTTTATTGAGTTCTTTAGTAATGGTTTGTCGCTTCTCTTCAACCTCACTTATCATTTCATCAACTTCAGATTCTTCGGGCATTCCGATTACTCTAACCTTAGCATCTGCCTCTAATTTTCGAATAACCAAATCGCTAATATCAAATTGATTATCAAAATAAAGCATTACTAAGTCTGTTGACTTATCAAAAATCATATCAAAGTTTCTAGCTTCGGCAATTTCTTGAACCGCGGCATAAATCAAATCTTGTATCGGACGTACAATAGTAACTTCTGCGACAATCAAATCTCCATCAGGACCAAATCGATCTAATTCGTATTGCAACAATGCCTTGCTTAATTGACTAATCTCGATTTCTCGCTGCTCGATAATTGACAATGGCAAAAAATCTCTCTGGGCATTCAGCTCGTCTTGCTTCGCCTTGAGATCAGTTCTTCTTCGCTCTATTTCTGAATTCCATGCTTCTATTTTTCCTGATAGTTCTGCTTTCATTTCAGCGTAAGAAGCAACCTTTGACAAAATGTAATCGGTATCAATAAATCCTACACGAGTAGCTCGCTGACCCCAACTGAATTGAACCAGTAGGACGAACGAGACTAGTTTAAGAATTTGTTGTGCTTTCATCAGAATTGTTGACCAATGATGAAGTGAGTTTGCCATCCGCTAGGACCAAAAGCTCCAGGAGTATTATCACTATCGAAACCGTATCCGAAGTCAATACCGAGTAACCCAAATGCTGGCATAAAGATTCTTACTCCAAAACCGGCTGATCGTTTCATATTAAATGGGTCATAAGTGTTAAACCCATTGAACGCATTACCCGCCTCCAAAAAGGCAAGAGTGAATACCGAAGCAGTAGGTTTTAAGGTAAGTGGGTAGCGCAGCTCTAACGAAAATTTATTGTAAATCGCTCCTCCATCTTGTTCTTGACGACCTGTAATCGGATTAAGAGTGTAAGGCGTAATGGAACTATTCTCGTAACCTCTCAATTGTATGTTTTCTCTACCATCGAGTGTGAAATTTCCTAAACCGTCTCCACCAACATAGAATCTTTCAAACGGCACAATACCAATATCGTTATTGTAAGCTCCTAAGAATCCAAATTCTGCGTTTGTTCGAAGTACTAGCTTATCAACGATTCTCGTGTACCAATCCCCTTTAAACTTAACTTTGTAGAATTCTAATAGCTTAAAACGCTCTTCTTCTAAGGCTTCTAAATCTCTGCTTAGCTCAGCTGAATTCACCCCATTTACTCCTTCATCTAACAACTCTTCAGTAACTGAATCAATTTCTGCTCGAAGACTAGCGTAATCCTTTTTTGAAAAAGATGAAAATGGCGGAGTCACTCGAATGGACATTTCGAAGTTAGATCCCGTTAACGGGAAAATACGGCTAGGCCCCTGTGAACTTCTAGAAAGTCCAAAGCTGTAAGAAAATGAGTTTGAAGATCCATTTCCGAAGTTGAAAAGTCCAATATTATAATTCTGAAAATTGTAATTCTGAAAACTAAGTGCATGGGATAATACGAAGAAGTCATCTGGCCACTGAACACGTTTAGACAAGCCTGCAGAAATACCTGCTATACCAAAACCTCTCGATTTATCCACATCAAAACGACCATTTCTGAACTGCGCAGCGTATTGCTGTGTTTTTTGAAGCGAAAAATTAAAACGCACCGGCTTCTTACCTCCTAACCAAGGCTCGGCAAAGTTCAAACTATACACTCTAAAGGTTCTACTAGCCTGTAGTCGAAGCGCAAAAGTTTGACCGTCTCCCATTGGTACCGGAGTATATGCCTTTTTGTTAAAAAGATTACGCATCGAGAAATTATTGAAAGAAAGCCCAAGGGTTCCAATGAATCCACCTCCGCCGACACCGCCTTGTAATTCAATTTGAGATGAACCTGACTCAACCAGGTCATACCTTAAATCAACAGTTCCTGAATTCGGATCAGGATTAACCACATCTGGAGAGATCTGTTCAGGATCAAAAAACCCTAATTGACCTAACTCTCGAATGGTTCTAATTATGTTGTCTTTACTGTATTGCTGGCCAGGTTTCGTTCTAATTTCACGATAAATTACATGATCGTTTGTCTTATCGTTTCCAAAAACATCTACGTGATTGATGAATGTCTCCTTTCCCTCAATGATTCGAATTTCAAAATCGATTGTGTCACGCTCTGCAGATACCTCTACAGGGTTAATACTTGAAAAAAGATAACCGTTGTTCTGATACAGATTTGTTAAATCCTCCGCATCGGGTTTCGAATTATCGGCAATGCGCTTTTTGAGTTGTACTCCGTTATAGGTATCTCCTTTTTTAATCCCTAAAACAGAGGATAAGCTTTTGTCGTCATATACCGTATTTCCGACAAAATCGATATCTCCAAAATAATACTTCTTACCTTCAACAAGCTCAATTTGCAAACCGATCGTTTCATCGTCAATAGAATAGGTTGAGTCACTTATAATTCTAGCATCTCTGTATCCTTTTTCTGCATAGGCATCACGAAGAGCGACTAAATCTTCTTCAAAATCATCCTCTATGTATTTCGATTTTTTCCAAAAACGGTAAATTTTCTTCTTCTTGGTATTCTTTAGTGCCTTTTCTAGCAACGAGGTTTTTAATTTCTCGGCACCTGTAAAAGAGATCTCTCCAATTTTTACCTTCTTACCTTTCTTGACATTTACAATTAAGTCTTGGGTGTTTACTCCAGAGGTATCAGCTGCAGTGGCAATAAAAGTCTTAGCGTTGAGATACCCTTTTTGCTTGTATTTATTTTCGAGAAAGTTAATCGTGTTGGCTATAAGGCTCTCTGTGATCTTTTTTCCCTTTTTAAGATCGGTATCTTCAATGATACTTTCTGTTCTACCCTTTTTTATCCCATAAAAAGTAACCTCATCAAGCGTGGGACGCTCTTTGATGTTTAGCTCTAAAAAAATAGAATCGTTACGAACGTCTGTGTAGTAGAGAGCTACATCGCTGAAAAGCTCAAGGTTCCATAGTTTTTTAATACTTGCAGAAACTTCTTCGCTAGGAAGCGTAATAAATTGCCCCTCTCGAAAGCCGGCAAAGGTTTTTACGGTTTGTTCGTTATAACTCTGAAGTCCAGTGACTTCAACCTTCCCTATAATGTATGTTTTTTTCGAAGGAGTAGAAACTGCTTCTTGGGCTCTTACCCAACCCCCCATTGCCAAAAACAAGACAATAACCAGATAACACTGATTATTTTGTAGCTTTTTCAAGCTGCTCACTAGTCTTTCCAAATCTTCGTTCTCTTTGTTTATAATCAACTAAGGCCTTCTCCAAATGGGCTTCGGTAAAGTCTGGCCAATGGGTTTCAGTAAAATACAATTCCGCATAAGCCATTTGCCACAGTAGGAAATTACTTATGCGTTTTTCGCCACTTGTTCGAATCAATAAATCGACAGGAGGGTATTTTGCGGTGTAAAGATGCTCATTTAACATTGACTCATCGACATCTTCGGGACGAATTAAGCCATTTTTAACTTTTTCAGCAATGGTTCGAGTGGCAGAAGTAATTTCTTCACGACCACCATAACTCAAAGCTAGTATTAATGTCATTCCCGTATTTGATGCAGTCTGTTCGACTACATTCAGTAGTGTTTCGACTATCGGTGCTGGTAATCGATCTAAATTACCAACGGTCTTCAGACGAATATTATTCTCTTGCATGGTAGCGAGTTCAGACTTCAGCGCCTTAAGAAGAATTCTCATGAGGATATCGATCTCATGCTTAGGTCTTAGCCAATTCTCTGTAGAAAATGCATAAAGCGTTAAGAAATCAATACCGTGCTTAACACAAGCTTCTACTATCACTCGAACGGCTCTAAAACCAGATTCATGCCCAAAAGCCCTCGGCATTCCTTTTGCTTTTGCCCAACGACCGTTACCATCCATGATGATAGCAAGGTGATTCGGGCCTAAGTGCTCGGTTTTATTCTCAATCATTATAATCGGGTAGGCTAAAATTTGGGGGCAAAGGTATAGGTTATTGTTAAATTAGGAAACAGGTACCAGTCGTTCCCTGAGCGATCGTAATAAGTGGCAAGGCTAGTCGCTGGTTCTGCAAGTCGATCGTAATCATCCGAGAATAGGTATCCGGAGGCAATTTCAGCCGAAACAACCAGCTTTGGGAAAGCTCTAAATTTAGCACCAAATCCTACCATTGCACCTAATCGTTCCTTCGAAACAAGATTCCAGTTTCGTCGAGGTAACTTCCCAAACTGGTAAGTCCCTCCTAACATTACATAGTTAGTGAATTGCCTCCTTCCATCGTAAACGTTAAAATCACTAAAATGATATTCTAGTCCAAGAGCGACACGTGTTGATTTGTAAACATCCCAAGATGTCAAAGCGGTATAACGATAGGTGGGTGCGAAACTTGCCCGAATCGCCAATCGATAGGGTAAATTATACCTAGCTACTAAAGCTACAGATGTTTTTGGAGTATAATTCTCTAGGGGTGTGTCACCAATGGCGATCACACCGTGAATTGAAGTTCCCAACTCTACAGCTCTGATATCTTGAGCCTTCATGCATATGCTAACAAATCCAAAAAAGGCAAAGGCAATCTTAAATCTCCAGTTCATAATCAATTTCTTTTATCCTCTCCCCAGAGGAGTTTTTCTCTAAGTGTTTGAAAAAAATGATCCTCTTCGAAAACGACTAATTTCAATACAAATGGAGCCTTACGAATACACAATTCTTGTCCATTGTCTACAGTGCTTATTCTAGAATCTAGAGATACTAAATGTTGCGGCTCTCTAGAATCTACCTTTAATCTGATTTCAGTACGATCTTCAATAATTAAGGGTCTGGCATTTAAATGATGTGGTGCTACCGGGGTAACGACTAGAGAAGAGGAATGCGGTGAAACCACTGGCCCTCCACAACTAAGAGAATAGCCGGTCGATCCCGTAGGAGTAGCAATTAATAGACCATCGGCCCAATACGTGGTAAGATATACTCCGTCAAGCCAAGTCTCAATGGTGATCATGCTTGTCGTATCTTTTCGACTTACAGCAACTTCATTCAAAGCATAATCAATCTTTCCGAAAGCGCCACTTTCTCCCTTGAGTTGAGCTTGTAACAAGCTACGCTCCTCAACTCGGTAATTCCCTTGCGAAAATCGCTCTAAGGCTTCAACGACATTCTCACGCTGTAGGGTAGCTAAAAAACCTAATCTTCCCAAATTGACACCAATTAGTGGCAATTCGGAGTCTCCAATAAAGGTGGCGGCACGAAGCATGGTACCATCTCCACCAATACTGAGCATTAAATCAGCCTCCATTTTCTTTAATTCAGATGCCGAAGTAAACACCGAAAAATGTGTATCTGGAAGATAAGTAGCCAAAGAATCTGCAAATTCTGCCTCTACACTGAGTTGGTAGCCTGTTTGCTTCAATTCTAAAACCAAATCGGCTAAAAAAACAATATCGACTTCGTTAAGTTGCAAACTGTATAAAGCAATCTTCACCCCCTCTTTCTTCATAAATTAAGATAATTGGTTAGGTAATCTGATCGCTCTTTTAATTGTTCGAAATACAAATCATTTCCCGGTGCATAATCGATTTGATAACTATAGCGTCGGAGTTCGCTTAGAATTTGGGTAAAATTTTCAGAAATGACCTTGACAGCAACTTCTCTCATCGACTCATCTGAAGATGTCATTAAAAGACCGACTACATGGCCTTGATTCCTTTCTATGAGCTGTACGATCGTGCTGACTGAAAAGTTCGATGGATCACTACTGATAATAAAAACCTCACCGGATTCCTGAATAAAGGTACTTTGACCAAACATCGCCTCAATATCTTCAAGTAAATAATAGCCTTTGTGTAACCCGGTATTGTCGATAACAGGTATCAAATCAGCACCCGACTTTAATAGTTTGTCAAAAACACTCACCCAGTGGGTAGTTTCTCCAACCCAAAAAGACTCAAGCTCGTCAATCAATGAGTATAAAGTTTCATCGTTCTCCACTGGATACAATGTATGTGAAGACAAATTACCTAAGAAACGCTGGTTATCGTAGATCGCCACATGTGAGAAACGACCATCTTCAAAGAATTCTTTAACCTCTTCTACATGGCTATCTATGTAAAAAATAGGCGTGCTATGGTTTAAAAGTTCCTGAAATGCGACCTGAGAGAAATTCATATTGCAAATTACGGATATTTGAGACATTCAAAGGGGTCTTAATTGTCTATTTTTGTACTCTGTAAATGCAATGAGCTATGCCGGCAAAACTTAGTGTCAATATTAACAAATGGGCAACCCTTCGAAATGCCCGTGGTCACAATAATCCAAATCTGATAAAAACCGCGACGGATATTCAGAATTTTGGAGGTCAAGGAATCACAGTACATCCGCGACCTGATGAAAGACACATTCGTTATGAGGACGCTAGATTATTACGTCCTATCGTTCACACCGAATTTAATATCGAGGGAAATCCTATTGAGTCGTTTATTGACCTGGTTTTAGAGGTGAAGCCTGAACAAGTTACCTTAGTTCCCGACGCTCCCAGTGCGATTACCTCTGATTCTGGTTGGGATTGTAAAAAACATGCAGATTTTCTGGCCGAAGTGATTACTACCTTTAAAAAAGAAGGGATAAGGACTTCTATATTTCTTGATGCCAACCCAAGCATGGTTGAGGCTGCAGCCAAAACGGGAACTGATCGCATTGAATTATACACTGAGCCCTATGCCTCAAAATACCTATTAAATCGCAAGGAGGCAGTAAAAGATTTCATTGCTACTGCAAAAATCGCTGAACAATCAGGTTTAGGGGTTAATGCAGGTCACGACTTATCCTTAGAAAATATTGCATTTTTTGCAAAATCGATTCCCAATCTATTAGAGGTTTCTATCGGACACGCACTGATATGCGAAGCGATTTACTTCGGTTTAGACAATGTAGTTAATCAATACCTACATAGATTAGAAAACCCCTAGTAATATGCTGCACTCGAATATTATTGGTGAAGGAAAACCGCTTCTGGTCTTACACGGATTTCTAGGTAGTGGAGACAATTGGAAAACCTTTGCCAAAAAGTGGGCTGAAAGAGGGCGATCAGTGCATTTATTAGATGCTAGAAACCATGGAAGAAGTTTTCATAGCGACGAGTTCAGCTATGAGATTATGAGTAAGGATGTCATTGATTATGCAGATCGTAACGATATAGATACATTTGATCTTCTAGGTCATTCAATGGGCGGAAAAACTGCCCAATTTGTTGCGCAACAATTTCCAGAACGAGTTGATCGACTTATTGTAGTAGATATTGCTTCTAGGGCCTATCTGCCACATCATACTGAAATTTTAGAAGCATTAAGTGAAGTAAATGAGCAACAATTTCAGAGCAGAAAAGAGGCTGATGAATTTTTAGCCCCCTTATTTCCAGAAGTCGGTTTACGACAATTTCTATTAAAGAATCTAGAGCGAACTAGTGATAGAATTCTGTCGGTAAAATGTAATCTCAATCTTTTTAAAGCTCATCCCGAACGAATCGGTAAAGCCCTACCTGAAGAGCCAAAATTATATACCCCTGCCCTTTTTATTCGAGGACTTGAATCAAACTACATCGAAGAAGAAGATATTATCGCGCTGAAAAAGCAATATCCCAACTTTGAACTAGTTTCTATACCTGATGCGGGACATTGGCTTCACGCAGAGCAACCATTGATTTTTGGTGAAGCCGTTTCGAAATTTTTAAACTTGTAAGCGCTATTAAAATAAACTAATTTTGCGGCTCGTTTTAAAATTTAGGATCTATTATGAAGGTCAGCAAAAAAGAGCTTGCTCCATTACACGCGCTAATCACGATTAGTTTAGAGTCTTCTGATTACCAAGAGAAGGTTGATACTGTACTTGGCAATTATAGAAAAAATGCAAATATCCCAGGGTTTAGGAAAGGACAGGTACCTCTGGGGCTGATAAAAAAACAGTACGGTCAAGCAGTACTCGTTGACGAAATCAACAAAATATTACAAGCAGAAATCGGAAAATACGTCGAAGATGAGAAATTAGCCCTTTTAGGAAACCCTCTCCCGAAAGAGCGCGAAGATTTTGATTGGAAAGCAGAAACACTACATTTCGACTTTGAAATAGGACTAGCTCCTGAAATCACTCCTGCAATTAAGACAAAAAAAGCGATTACCAATTACAAGATCACTGCTTCAAACAAAAGTATTGATGAACAAGTAGTTCGCTTACAAGAACAATACGGCTCTCTTCATTCTAAGAATGAAGTAGAGGCAGGTGACGAGATTACCGGACTTATCACTGCAGAAGACCCAAAAATTGAAAACACAACTACTCTTGTTTTAAAAACAATTAAGAGCAAGGCCTCAGCTAAGAAATTTATCGGGGCAAAGGTGGGCGATGTAGTAAAGGTTAAAACAAAAGGTCTCTTTGAAAAAGATTCTGAGCTTGCCAGAGTTTTAGGTATATCTAATGAAGAAGCAGGTGGACTAGCAATCGAAATTGAATTCTCAATAAGTGAAATCAATCGCCGTGAACCTGCTGCTTTAGACCAGACATTCTTTGATAAGCTTTTCGGTGAAGGTACTGTTGACTCAGTTAAAGAAATGAAGGAGAAAATCAAAGCTGATTCTGAGTTGCAATTCGTGCAGCAAGCCGATCAGAAGTTTATGAATGATTTTACAGAGGCAGTTATCGCAGAAACTAAATTCGATCTTCCGTCAGAATTTTTAACTCGATGGATTCAATTTGGTGGAGAGAAGGAACTTACCGAAGAAGAGGCAAAGGCTGAATACGAGCGTTCAGAAAAAGGGATCCGTTACCAACTGATCGAGGCAGATCTAATCAAAACTTACGACCTACAAGTATCGTTCGATGAATTAAAAGATTATGCTGGTGGTTATGTACGTAGTCAAATGGCACAATTTGGAAGAATGAATCCAAGCGATCAAGAAGTTGATCAAATCACCGCTTCTATTATGCAAAATCAAGAAGAGGTTCGTCGTTTATCCACTCAAGTGATGAATGAAAAGTTATTAGGTTTATTCAAAAAAGAAGGGAAAGTAAAAGAGAAAGCGATTAGCTTCGAAGACTTCATAAAAGAAGCATACGCATAATTAAAGTATCTTTAAATGTAAAAGCAGTTAATTAGGAAATGGACTACGGTAAAGAATTCAAGAAATTTGCAACAAAAGATCAGGGTATCAGCTCTTTATATTATGACCAAATCGTGTCGAGTATGACTCCTGTAGGCCTTACACCTAATATTATTGAAGAGCGTCAAATGAATATTGCCATCTTCGACGTGTTTTCAAGACTGATGATGGATCGAATTATATTCTTGGGCACAGGCATTAATGATCAAGTTGCAAATATTGTTCAGGCACAGCTACTATTTTTAGAGAGCACTGACGCAAGCAAAGACATCCAAATCTACATCAACTCACCAGGAGGAAGTGTATATGCCGGTTTAGGTATCTATGACACGATGCAATTTATCCGTCCTGATGTGGCCACTATTTGTACGGGTATAGCTGCTTCAATGGCTGCCGTATTATTATGCGCTGGTGCAGAAGGTAAAAGAAGTGGGCTTAAGCATTCTAGAGTGATGATTCACCAACCTCTTGGAGGGGCTCAAGGTCAAGCATCAGACATCGAAATCACAGCGAGAGAAATTCTTAAATTGAAAGACGAATTATACGAAATCATTGCCAAACATAGCAAGCAAACCTTTGATAAGGTTTACGAAGATTCAGACCGTGATTACTGGATGAGAGCAGAAGCTGCCAAAGAGTACGGAATGATTGACGAAATTCTAGTTCGTTCGTAACAACTTCTCATGAGCGATAAATCGTTACAGTGTTCCTTTTGTGGAAGAAAAAAAGAAGAAACCGAAATTCTAATTGCAGGAATTGACGCTCATATTTGTGATGCCTGCATTGAACAAGCTCATCACATTATCTCAGAAGAGCGTAAAGAAAATAAAAAGGCAGAATTATCAGAGGCATTAGCGCTTAAAAAGCCAATAGAAATAAAGGCATTTTTAGACACTTATGTTATTGGTCAAGACAAGACCAAAAAAGTCTTATCAGTGGCAGTTTACAATCACTACAAGCGTTTATTGCAAACCAATGACGATAACGAGGTTGAAATTCAGAAAAGCAATATTCTTATCGTAGGACAAACCGGAACAGGTAAGACCTTAGTAGCTAAGACCATTGCAAAAATGCTCGAGGTTCCTTTAGCTATTGTAGATGCCACGGTGTTAACTGAAGCTGGGTATGTTGGTGAAGACGTTGAAAGCATACTCACCAGACTTTTACAGGCTGCAGACTACGATCTTGAACGCGCTCAAAGAGGAATTGTTTTTATCGATGAGATTGATAAAATTGCCAGAAAGAGCGATAACCCATCAATCACTCGAGATGTATCTGGGGAAGGTGTACAACAGGGATTATTAAAACTACTTGAAGGTACAACGGTAAACGTTCCACCTAAAGGAGGTCGTAAACATCCCGATCAGAAATTTATAGAAGTTGATACTTCGAATATTTTATTCATAGCAGGAGGAGCATTTGACGGTATTGAAAGACACATTTCTAAGCGTCTTAATAGACAATCGGTGGGCTATAGCAGCTCAATAGAGAGCGGTCAAGTCGATAAAGAAAATTTACTTCAATACATAAGCCCAAAAGACATCAAAAGTTTTGGCTTAATTCCTGAAATCATCGGTAGGCTCCCGGTGCTATCACACATGAATCCATTAGATAAGGACAGTTTGTTATCCATACTTACTGAGCCCAAAAATGCGATTATTAAGCAGTATCAAAAACTATTTGCCATCGACGATATTGTCCTTGAGGTCACCCATGATGCTTTAGAAATTTTGGTTGACAAAGCGCTAGAGCACGATTTAGGAGCTAGAGGACTTAGGAGTTTGTGTGAAGCAGTGCTTACTGATGCAATGTATGAGCTACCTTCTAAGGAGTCAATCAAACAACTCAAGGTAGATAAAAATTATGTTCAGGAGAAGTTATCCGGTGAATCAGCAATCGCTTTAGAAAACCTAAAAGCCGCTTCCTAGCTCATTATTTTGTTGAGTGTTAACAACTCATCCATGTAGATTCTACTGTTCGATAACCTGGGTATTTTATGTTGTCCTCCAACCTTATTTTGCCGATCCATCCAATGATAAAAGAGCTTTGGTTTAGCGACAACTAACTCGGGTAATCTCAACGTAATATCTTTTAATCGCTTAGCCTCATAATCCGAATTAAGGCTTTGCAGCGACTCGTCTAAGACTTGCATGAATTGGTCGTAGTCTGAAGGTTTTCGATTAAATTCAATAAGCCACTGATGGGATCCTTTTTTGGTTTCAGACATGAAAATAGGAGCGACCGTATAATCGCTGACACTTGCACCGGTTTGTTCACAGGCTCTTCTCAGGCCTTGTTCTGCGTTTTCAACCATTAATTCTTCTCCAAATACATTGATAAAGTGCTTGGTTCTTCCAGTAATTTTAATTCGATAAGGATCTAAAGAGGTGAATCGAATAGTATCTCCAACAATATAACGCCATAGACCGGCATTTGTAGTAATAACCATGGCGTAGTTTACCCCTAATTCCACTTGCCAAATAGGTAACGCCCGTTCTCCTAAACTACCTAAGGTATCTAACGCAATGAACTCATAAAAAATACCATAATCAAGCATTAAAAGTAGGTCATTCTGGTAATTGCGATCTTGAATAGCAAAGAATCCTTCAGAAGCATTATAAATCTCATAGTATTTGAAGTTACTTCTAGGAAGCAATCGTTCGTATTGTCCGCGATACGGAGTAAAACTTACCCCACCATGAAAATACACTTCAAGATTTTCCCAGATTTCAAATAGATGATCGGTACCTGCATAGGTATTAATTTCATTCAGCAAGACAAGCATCCAAGAAGGCACTCCCGCCAATGAAGTAACATTTTCCTTAGTGCTTTCAGAGATAATCGCAGCAATTTTAGTTTCCCAATCAGGAAGTAGGGACACTCGATTGCTAGGTGTGCAGCTATATTCAGCCCACTTGGGTAGATTGTCAATAAGTATGGCCGATAAATCACCAAAATAAGAACCTTTGTTTTTGTATAACTCTTTACTCCCACCGAGTCTTAGGCTTTTACCTTTAAAGAGCTTTGAATTTTCGTTGTTATTTAAATAGAGTGAAAGAAGGTCTTTCCCACTTTTATAATGACAATCATCAAGTGCCTCCTGACTAACTGGGATAAATTTGCTTTTTGCATTCGTTGTCCCACTACTTTTAGCAAACCATTTTATCGTAGTCGGCCAAAAAATATTTTGTTCTCCCTCCCGTGTTCTTTGAATTTGATCAGCAATATTCTCATAGGTCACAATAGGTACTCTAGCAGCAAACTCTTCATAGGAATGAATACTTTTAAAGTCATATTGTTTACCTATTTCGGTTTCTAAAGCGGTTTCGAGTAAGTTCTGCAGCAATTCGTATTGAACCTCTGCCGGATATTTCACAAATAGCTGTATCTGATGAAATCTTTTCTTGAGTAACCAGGAGGCAACCGAATTAAAAAGAGGCAGCATCATTATTCGTACATTAGAGGTTGTGAAGTTCAAATATACACATCCCTTTCTATGCTTTTTCAGACGGTACTAAAGAAGATGGAAACTGAAGATTTCAGTCCGATCAACTACTTTCTCCCTATCGAAAATGATTTATTGCAGGTCAATCAACTCATTGGTAAATCAATTCAAGTGAAACACACAGGATTTCAATGCCTCAACTGTGGTGATGATCATGGAATTTTTAGACAAGGTTTCTGTAAAAAATGCTTCTTTGAATCACCGATGGCTGGAAGTTGGATTATGAAACCTGAAGAGAGTAAAGCGCATCTTGGTGTTGAGGACAGGGATCTTGAATTCGAAAAACAAATACAGCTACAACCTCATGTGGTTTATCTTTCTAATACAGGGGCAATAAAAGTTGGGATCACTAGAAAAAAACAACTCCCTACACGATGGATTGATCAGGGAGCCCACCAAGCTCTTACCATATTAGAGGTTCCTAATCGATATCTCGCTGGGGTTGCTGAGGTAGCGCTAAAGAAGCACATTAGTGATAAAACCAACTTTCGTGTGATGTTGTCAAAGAAAGAAGTTTGTCTTGATCTTAAGCAACATTGGAATTCTCTGAAAGCTTATTTACCAGAACAAGTTAAAAGCTTTATTGTTGAAAACGAAGTAGTTGAGATTAACTTTCCCTTTGAGCCAAAAGGTAAAGATATACAGAGTACCAACCTTAGCAAAGAGCCTGAACTGAATGGGGCACTTGTAGGCATCAAAGGGCAATATTTACTTTTCGAGGATGGAAGAGTATTCAACGTCCGATCACACGAAGGATATCGAGTGGAAATACGGCTTAATTAGGCTTAAATAACTCGATTTCTTCATTCACTTCTAATTTGAAGTAACTACGACAGCCATAAACCAACAAATAAAGAATCGGAGTGTCACAAAGGGCAATTAACGCCTTAAATAGAAATCCAGATAGAACAAGTCCTGTAAAACGACTCCACTCAATTTCACCAAAAAAACAAAGCAATAACACAACCGATGTAGTATCGATTAGTTGTGAAGAAAAGGTAGAAAAGTTATTTCTGAGCCAAAGATGTTTACCCTTGGTGAGGCCTTTCCAAAAGTGGTAGATCTGAATATCCACAAACTGAGCTAACAAATAGGCCATCATAGAGGAAAAAACAGCTATTAGCGTATTTCCAAAAACCTTTGAAAACATCCCATCGCTCACCGGCGACCAATCTGTAGCGCTAACAAAAGAAGCTGTGTAAACAATTAATAGCGAAAAAACCGAAGCAATAATCCCCACTACAACCACTTTATTTGCCATTTTTTTACCATAGATTTCTGAAATCAAATCGGTAATTAAAAATGTTAATGGATAGGGTAAAATACCTACTGAGAGCTCAAATAATGGAGTAGAAAACAAGCTTACTTCACCAAAAGGAGACCAATAAAAAAACTTTTGAAAAATAAGGTTTGAAACCACTAAAGAAGTGATAAACAACCCTGATAATATCAAAAAGAGGTAAAAAGCTTTTTGTCGTTTTTCGAACAACACTACTCAATATTTAAGTCAAATGGTAAACGTGTTTGAATACGATTATATTTTCCATTTTCTTCTTGTACTGTCTCCCAAAAACTAAGGTAATTAGAAATAAAACCAGGTAAATTCGAATGAAGTGTTGAAATACCGGCTGTAGGTAAATCTCCTAACAAACGTTCAAAATCAGATTTATACCTCGGATATTCTCTCAGCTTAAACTCATCGATTTCAGCAAGCTCAGCAGCCTTGTTAATCGCATCATCAAATGTTCCGATTTCATCCACAAGACCAATTTCTTTAGCCTTTGAAGCCAAGTAAACTCGTCCCTGAGCAATAGCATCTACTTCATCGATCGACATCGATCTCCCCGAAGCTACGCGTTCTAAGAAAGTCTGGTAAGTCTGTTCAATTCCTTGGGTAAGTTCTGCTCTAAAAGAATCACTTAGAGGCCGAAGTGGTGAATATGTTGCCGAGCGTTCATGAGTACTCAACGTATATGAAGAAATACCCCAATCCTCTGCGAGTTCTGATGCATTAGGTAAGGTACCAAAAACCCCTATCGAACCAGTTATTGAAGTCGGTTGAGCGATAATGTAGGTTGCAGGAGCAGCAATATAGTAGCCGCCTGAGGCTGCGACATCTGATATAGAAACAACAACAGGTTTTTCTCTAGCTGTTTTTTCTACTTCTCTCCAGATAAGGTCAGAGGTTAATGCACTGCCGCCAGGAGAGTTAATACGCATAACCACCGCTTTTACATTTCGATCTTCGCGAGCGCTTTTTAAAGCTTTATTCATGGTTTCTTGTCCCATAATAGTGGGTGAACCTTCACCGTACAAAATACTTCCTTGTGCGTAAACTAGTGCTATTCTATCTGAAGTATCAACTTGAACCGATTCAATCGTTTTGTGATACGAATTAGTGGAAATTTTATTCAACTTCGAAGAAGCCTTCAAATCATTCTTAGAGGCACCAACAGCGCGCTTTAACGACTCCTCGTACTGATCCTCATAGACAAGACCCCCAATCACGCCAAGCGAAGTAGCCTTCTCCAAATTATTGGTCACCAAATCATTTACCCAGCCTTCAAAATCTGCTCTTGAAACTTCTTTCTGATTCGCCATTTGAGATCCGACTACATCCCATAACCCGTCGATTAGTTCTTGAATTTGTTCAGTATTCTCTTTAGATGGCGCATCATTAAGGTATGGTTCAACAGCAGCCTTATATTTACCGTGGCGAATCACTTCCATACGCAATCCAGATTTTTCCTGAAACGACTTGTAATAGGTGAGTTCGGAAGAAAGCCCTCGTAAATCAACGAAACCAGTTGGAGTTACAAATAAACTGTCTGCCACAGAGGATAAGTAGAAAGACTTCTGCGAGTAGGAATCTCCGTAGGCATATATGAATTTTCCGGAATTTTTAAAACCGATAAGTGCATTGCGAAGGGTTTCAGCTTGCCCCCATCCACCAAAAAAGAATGGAGTCTCGAGACTTATACCTGAAATACGATCATCTTTGGCTGCAGCATTAACAGATGCAACCACCTCATCTAGGGCAGTAGTTTCTTCAAAAAGTACCGAGAACGGATCGTCTCCCGAACCCCCTTTATAGTCTACAATAGGTCGATTCAACGAGATTTTTAAAACCGATCCATTTGCGACTGATGGGGTACCATCAGCACTACCAATTGCTGCAAGGATAAGTATCAGTACGATACCCATAAACCAAAATGCTGCGATGACGGCAAAGAATGAAGCGATAAAACGTTTAAAAAAATTCATAGCACGAAGTATTAAAGCCTTAAAGATACTGAAAGTTCAAGCCTTTTTGTACTTTCGGAGGTCGTGATAGCAAATACCTATTATATCGGAGTTGGCAGTAATCAAGGAGATCGTTTACTCTTACTTCAAAATGCTTTGTTTACCCTAGCTGAACAGTTAGGAGACGTAAGACTAGTCTCATCGGTTTACGAAAGTCCAGCAATGGGTTTTGAAGGTGAAAATTTTTTGAATGCTTGTATAGAGTTAGAATCTGAGATATCCGCAGAAAACCTGTTGCAGCAGTGTTTAGAAATTGAAAGATCATTTGGCAGAATACGAAATAAAAAAGGTTATGAAGACCGAGTTATAGATATTGACCTTCTTATAGGGCCTAATGAAGTAAAAACTACTTCACTTGACCTTCCACATCCAAGAATGAGTCAACGCCGTTTTGTAATCGAACCGCTTCATGAGATCGCTCCTCATCTAGAGGTCATGGGTAAACCCATAGAAGAATTGAAGAAAATACTAGAGAATGACAAATCTCAACTTCTAACTAAGACTAAGACAAGTCTTTTAAGAAGTAAAAAAGAGCTTTGGAGCACAAGTAAGAGCATTGTGATAGAAGGCTGTATAGGCGTAGGTAAAAGCACCCTATGTAAAGCGATTACAGAGCGATATGAACTTACTTCAAGATTTGAGCGTTTCGACGAAAACCCTTATTTAGAGTCTTTTTACAAGGATCCTAAGGTGTATGCTCTTCCTGTTGAATTAAATTTTTTGCTCGATCGATTTGATGCATTAAAAAGCAATCAAACAGCAGAAGGTCTGATTAGCGACTACCACCTATCGAAATCGCTACTCTTTGCCAAAAACAATCTAAATAAAGTTGATTTCGAACTTTTTAGTCGTTATTATCGCTGGGGTGAACGCCTACTTAGGGCACCTGGACTATACGTTCTTCTTGAAAATAACCTAGACAGAATCCTTGAAAACATAAAAAAAAGAGGACGCAGCTACGAACAGGATATTGATCCAGAATATCTAAAATCAATCACTAAGGGATACCAAAACTTCGTTAAAAGGCAAAAACGATGGAACATACTCGTCATCGATCTTAGCCAATACCCTGGCTACGAACACCCTGACTTCTTAAGCATGGTCATTCAACAAATCGAGGATGCATTACTCGAGGTTCATTGGAAAAGACAAACCAAAAAAAACACCCGAACAAAGAAAGGATTAACACTTTTTTAAGAAAATAGTTGCATTTCATCAAAACACTTAGTTATTTAGACCCAGCATTTTTTGCTAACTAACTCAAACTAAAAAAAACCCTTTGAATGTTATTCAAGGGGTTTTTTGATTTTGTCTAAAGCAATGCCAAAGTACTACCCCCGCAGAAACAGAGACATTCAATGAGTGCTTTGTTCCTCCTTGAGCGATTTCAATTACTCCATCACACTGATTGATTACCTCTTGATCAACTCCAAAAACTTCATTACCGAAGACTAAAGCGTATTTCTTGCTAGACATAGGAGTAAAGTCTCTTAAATCTGTGGCTGAAGAAGCTTGTTCAATTGCCCATATTTCATAATCCCGACGTTTCAATTCTTCAATAGCTTCCAGAGTAGATGACCATTTACTCCAAGCTACACTTTGCTCGGCTCCTAATGCTGTTTTGCGAATTTCTTTACTCGGTGGAGTTGGCGTAATTCCACAAAGAAAAACCTCTTCAACTAGAAAGGCATCCGAGCTTCTAAAGATAGATCCCACGTTATGGGCACTTCTAACCTCATCAAGCACAACGATCAGACGCTTATCAATCGACTTAAAAGTATCGATGTCGGGTCGACCTAATGCCTGATTTTCGGTTTTAATAAAGGGAGTTTTCATATTTTCGACAAAGCTATGGCAAAAAACAAGAAGAGCACCACTCCCCTAATGCAACAGTACGATGCAATAAAAGCAAAGCATCCTACTGCATTACTTCTTTTCAGAGTTGGAGACTTTTATGAAACCTTTGGTTCAGATGCCGAAAAAACAGCTAAAATATTAGGTATTGTGCTGACTGCTCGCAATAACGGAGGTGACCAAACTCCACTCGCTGGATTTCCTCATCACGCCTTGAACACCTATTTATACAAATTAGTAAAAGCGGGTGAACGAGTGGCTATATGTGATCAGTTAGAAGACGCGAGTCAAACAAAAGGAATTGTAAAAAGAGGGATTACAGAAATAATCACTCCAGGAGTCACTTATGAAAGCGAGTTACTCGATTCTAAAACCAACAATTTTTTAGCTTCTATCTATAAAGGAGATAAGAAGTATGCACTCGCCTTAGCGGATGTGTCTACCGGTGAATTTTCAGTAGCTGAAGGTTCTGAATCATACATTCTAAAATTATTAGCACAGTTTAACCCCTCTGAAATCCTGATTTCAAAGCCTCAACGAAATGAGATTCAAGAGTCTCTACAAGGAAAACCCCTATTTATCTTAGATTCTTGGATTTTCGGGGAAAGCTTCGCTAACGAAAAACTACTATCCCATTTCAAGACACATAATCTTCGCGGATTCGGATTAGATAATAGAACAGATAGCATAATATGTGCGGGAGCTATTCTTCACTATTTAGGGGAAACTAGAAATGATAAACTAGGACATATCCAATCTATTAAGCAAATCACACCAGAGGAGACGCTATGGTTGGATCATTTCAGCATCAGAAACTTAGAACTCTTTCATCCGCTTCAAACCGGAGGAACAGCACTCATTGATATCATCGATCATAGTCAAACGGCGATGGGTGGTCGTCTCCTAAAACGATGGATCGGACTACCATTAACCAATCGGAAGGAAATTGAAAAGAGATATCAAAAGGTTGCAGAACTGCAGATAGATAATCTTTTCGAATCGGTTCGTGTTATTCTGTCTAAATGCATCGATATAGAACGAGTAGTAGCAAAAATTGCAACTGCACGCGTACACCCTAAGGAGCTTAAAGCGCTTTCCTCTTCTTTGTGTAGGATCTCAGAACTAATAAACCTTTTACAGTCTAGTTCTTACCATTCTTCTATTGACAAGCAGATAATTACTTCTATATCAGAATTACTCGATTCGCATTTAGAAGACAACCCTCCCGCTTTAGTATCAAAGGGAGGCGTAATTAGAACTGGAGTAAGCGAAGAACTCGATGAGCTGCGATCACTTTCTGAAAAAGGGCACAATCATCTTAATGCATTACTCGAAAGAGAAATCGAAAGAACAGGAATTACCTCTTTAAAAATCGCATCGAATAGCATTTTCGGGTATTACATCGAGGTGCGAAACACCCATAAAGATAAAGTTCCTGAAGCGTGGATCCGAAAACAAACTCTTGTCAATGCAGAACGCTATATCACCGAAGAACTTAAAGAGTACGAAAACAAAATCTCTT